>JAAZOE010000062.1 GCA_012797915.1 Candidatus Zixiibacteriota bacterium
CACTCGCTTGGGGTGCGAGAGGTCGGCCGTTCAAATCGGCTCGCCCCGACCATTTTCAAATGACCATGACGCCCTCACCCCGCATCCTGATCATCGTCCCGGCGTACAACGCCGCCCGGCATCTGCCCGACCTGATCGCCCGCCTCGCCCTTGTCGTTCCGCCCGATCGGATACTGGTCGTCGATGACGGCTCCACGGATGATTCCGTCGAGATTCTCGCCGGGCTGAACTGCCGGTCGGTCTCCCTGCCGGCCAACCGGGGGAAGGGGGCGGCCTTGAAAACCGGATTCGCTTTCGCCATCCGTCATGGCTTCGATGCCGTCATCACTCTGGACGCCGATCGGCAACATGCGCCGGAGAGCCTGCCGCTGTTTTTGGCGCAGTACGGCCTGACCGATCTCGCCATAGGCCGCCGGGATATCCGTCCCGGCCGGATGCCCTGGCCGCGCGTCGTTTCCAATACCCTGACCTCGCTGGCGGTGTCGATCATGGGCCGGACGCCGATCCGCGATTCGCAGTCGGGATACCGGTTCATCGCCGTCCCGGCACTGAAACGGCTGCATCCGGCCGCCGATGGGTACGAGACCGAAAGCGAACTGTTGTTCCGGGCCGGACGGCTGGGCTTGTCCATAGCCGAGGTCCCCATTCCGACCATCTACGGACATTCAACATCCTTCATCCGCCCCGTCCGCGATACGGCTCGGTTTCTTCGGCAATTCTGGCGACGGTTGTGGTATTGACCGCCGCGAGGGCATATATTACCGGCGGAGGTATCAACGGTGAAGATTCTGCTGACCAATGACGACGGCGTCCGGGCCGAGGGTATCCGGGTCCTGTTCAAGGAATTGAGCCGTTTTCATGATGTCCTGGTCATGGCTCCCGACCGGGAACAGTCGGCCACCAGCCACTCCCTCACGCTGACCCGGCCGTTGCGGATTCATGAACATGGGCCCTCGTTCTATTCCTGCGACGGCACCCCGACCGATTCGATCCTGCTGGCCGTGCTTAAGCTCATGAACCACGTCAGACCGGACATGGTCGTGTCCGGCATCAATCACGGCGCCAACATGGGGGAGGATATCATGTATTCCGGGACCGTCGCGGCCGCCATCGAGGGTTCGCTCCTCGGCATTCCCTCCCTGGCGGTGTCGATGGTCGACTCCGCGGGGGCCGATTTCGTCGGGGCGGCCCGCTTCATCCGCCGGTTCATCAAGGCGGTTCCCTCGCTGGCGTTGCCGGCGACGACCATCCTGAACATCAACTTTCCGGGTAAAGTCACCGATGGGTTCACATCCTTTCAATTTACGTCGCTGGGCACCCGGACATACGACGATATCATCATCAAAAAGACCGATCCCCGCGGCCTGGATTATTTCTGGATCGCCGGCAGCCCGGTCTGGAAGAAGCGGCCCGGATCGGACATCATGGCCATTCGCGCCGGGGCGGTATCGATCACACCCGTGCATATGCATTTCACCGATGGCCCGGCGCTGGACCGTCTGGCCGCTCATCCTCCGAGACTGCCGCGGTGA
>JAAZOE010000010.1 GCA_012797915.1 Candidatus Zixiibacteriota bacterium
GACATCAAGCGGGCCGAACAGGTCCGACGGCGGATAGAGCAGGGCGATCATGGCCACCGCCGCCAGGGCCATCAGATACTTGATGACCAGCTTGGCCGGGCGGCGCACGGCCACGGGATCAATATCCTCCTTGATCTTGAGGAGGCGTTTGATCGTTCGCTTCAGTTTGAGTAGCGGCTTGACCATCCGTGTTCCGACCGCCTGTCAGCGCTCCTTGCCGGGTCCTTTCGGCCGGGAGCGATGTTCATACCGCTCGTAGGCATTGATGATATCCTGCACCAGCCGGTGGCGGACCACGTCGCGGCTGGTCAGGTAGACGAAGCTGATTCCCTTGATGCCGGTCAGGATATGCTGAATCTTGACCAGCCCCGAGGGGACGTTTTTGTCCAGATCGATCTGGGTGATATCGCCGGTGATGACGGCCTTGGAGCCCTCCCCCAGGCGGGTCAGAAACATCTTCATCTGGGCGATGGTGGTGTTCTGGGCCTCATCGAGGATGACGAAGGAGTTGTTCAGCGTCCGACCGCGCATAAACGCCAGCGGGCAGATCTCAATGATGCCCAGATCGATCATCTTGGCAATCTTCTCCGCCGGCACCAGTTCGTGCAGGGCGTCGTAGACCGGCCGGAGGTACGGGTCGACCTTGGCCTTGATGTCGCCGGGCAAGAATCCCAGCGATTCACCGGCCTCCACCGCCGGGCGGACCAAAATGATCCGGTTTTTCAGCTTGGCTTTCAGTTCGGCGACGGCGTGCCCGACGGCCAGATAGGTCTTGCCGGTGCCGGCCGGGCCGATGGCGAAAACGATGTCGTGCTTTTCGATCGCCTCGAGGTATTCTTTCTGGCCGACCGTCCGGGGAGTCACCAGCGGGGCGCCGTTGGCGCGGTCACCCAGCAGCTCCGCCGGGCCGCGCCCCTCTTCCTTGACCATCCCGATGGCGTAGAACAGGTACTGCTCAGTGACCTCGTGCCCCTGGCGCAGACGGGTGATGACATCCTCCAGCAGACGGACCACGTTTTCCACCTCGGTCTTTTCCCCTTCGAGGGACACCGTCTCTCCCCGGGCGACGATCTTGACGTCGAATTGAGATTCGATCAGGCGGAGGCGGACGTTATTCTGCCCGAACAGGACGCGCTGGTCGACGTCGCGCAGGTCGACCGTTCGGGCGATATGGGCGCCGGTGATACTCATGCATCCTCGGACTTTGTGGTGACCGCCAATCCCAGTTCATCCAGCTGCGCCTGGTCGATCTCGGAAGGCGCGCCGTCCATCAGCGACGAAGCGTTGGTGGTCTTGGGGAAGGCGATGACGTCGCGGATCGAATCCGATCCGGTCATCAGGGCGACAATCCGGTCCAGACCGGGCGCCAGACCGCCGTGCGGCGGGGCGCCGTAGGTCAGCGCCCGCAGGAGAAATCCGAACATCCGCTCGGCCCGCTGGTCGGACATGCCGAGGATGTTGAGGACCTGCTTTTGCAGTTCACTCTTGTGGATGCGGATGCCGCCGGATGCGATTTCCATCCCGTTGAGAACCATGTCGTACTGCTCGGCCCGCGCCTTTCGCCAGGGATGATTCGGATCGGTCGGCGGAAGAGCGGTTTTGAACCCCTCGTCGATGAGCGGGAGATCTTCCTCGCACGGGCTGGAGACGATGTTATGGGTGGCATCGAAGCCGCCGGTTTCCGGGTTGTATTCGAACAGCGGGAAGCGGGTCACCCAGAGGAATTCCCAGCGGGAACTGTCGATTAGCTTTTCGGCGCGGCCGATATGCAGACGCAGCTGGCCGAGGATTGATTCGGTTTTAATCGGCTTGTCGGCGATAATCAGGATGGCATCGCCCGGCTCAGCCTTGGCTTTGGCATAGAATTTCTGCGCCTGACCCGGTCCGATGATCTTAAGAATCGAACCTTTATCGCCATCGGAGGCGCGCAGCAGAGTGGCCAATCCCCCGGCGCCGTTGTCCTTGGCCAACGCTTCGAGATCGGATATCTGCTTGCGGGAGTAGTTGCCGCCACCCTTGACGGTGATCCCCTTGACCACGCCGCCTTGTTCCAGAACCGACGTGAACACCTTGAAACCAGAGGCGGCAGCCTCGGCCGACAGATCGACGATCTCCATGCCGAAACGGAGGTCCGGTTTATCGATACCCCAGCGGTTCATGACCTCTTGATACGAATACCTCGGGAAGGGAGTTTGTATCGTGAGGCCGAGGACGGTTTTCCAGATATGGGCCATCATCCCCTCGGCGACCTCGAAAACGTCATCGGGGGTGACGAACGACATCTCCATGTCGATCTGGGTATGTTCCGGCTGACGGTCGGCGCGAAGGTCCTCATCGCGCAGACAGCGGGCCAGCTGGAAATACCGGTCATAACCGGAGATCATCAGGATTTGCTTGAGCAGTTGCGGCGACTGCGGCAGGGCATAGAATTTCCCCGGCTGGACCCGACTGGGGACGACATAGTCGCGGGCCCCTTCGGGCGTGGATCGGATCAATAGCGGGGTTTCTATTTCCAAAAAGCCGCGGCCGGACAGATATTGCCGGACGGCCATGGTGGTTTCGTGGCGGATGCGCATTTTTTTCTGAAGCGGGTTGCGCCGCAGGTCGAGGTACCGGTATTCGAGGCGGAGTTCCTCGCGGGCGTTGACCTCGTCCTGTATTTCAAACGGCGGGGTGGCCGATTCGGCCAGGATGTCGATCTGGTCGCATTCGACCTCGATCTGGCCGGTTTTCATTTTGGCGTTGATCATGCCGTCGGGGCGCGGTTTGACCGTCCCCTTGACCGCGATGACGTATTCGTGACGGCAGGAGGCCGCGGTATTGATAATTTCGGCGCCGACCTGTTCGGGGCGGAAGACGACCTGCGTGATGCCGTAGCGGTCGCGGAGGTCAATAAAAAGCAAGCCGCCCAGGTTGCGGTATTCCTGCACCCATCCGTTGAGGGTGACCCGGCGGCCGACGTCGGTGAGGGTCAATTCACCACAGGTAACGGTTCGTTTGAAGTCCGAGAATCTGCCCAATC
>JAAZOE010000063.1 GCA_012797915.1 Candidatus Zixiibacteriota bacterium
CTTCTTATAAAAGGGCGGTTTGATCACTTCTGCTTTAAACCGCTTGCCGCTGATATCCACCTCGACCGTACTGCCCGGCTTGGATAAGGCCGTCGGCACATAGGCCATGGCGATCGGGGTACCCAGCGAGGGAGACACCGTGCCGGATGTCACCTGTCCGACCTTCTTCCCGCCGTCGTACACATCGTATCCATGGCGCGGGAAGGCCTTGCCCTCCAGCACCAGGCAGACCAGTTTGCGCGAGGGACCTTCCTGCTTGACCCGGGCGATAACGTCCGACCCGACGAACGGACCCTTCTCCAGCTTCACGATCCACCCCAGGCCCGCTTCGATCGGATTGGTGGTCTGATCGATATCGTTGCCGTAGAGAGCCATCTTCATTTCCAGCCGAAGGGAATCGCGCGCCCCCAGGCCGATGAGGGTCAGGTTGTATTTCTTCCCCGCCTCCCTGACCGCCTTCCAGAAATGGGCGCCCAGGGCATTGGGGATGTAGAGTTCAAAACCATCCTCGCCGGTGTACCCGGTGCGGGAGAAGAGGATCTTCTTGCCGGCGACCTCCGCCTCGGCGGCCCAGTAATACTTCACGCTCTCGAGATCATACGAGGTCAGATCGGCCATGAGTTTCGCGGCGTTCGGCCCCTGGATGGCCAGAAGCGATATCTCGTCGCTCCGGTTGACCAGATTCACGTCGGCAATGAGATGCTCTTTCAGCCAAGCCAGGTCTTTATCCAGATTGGCGGCGTTGACCACCAGCAGATACTTGTCCGGCAGATGATACACCAGCAGATCATCGACCAGCCCGCCGTCGGGATACGGCAGACAGGAATACTGAATCTGGTTGACCGCCAGCGCGGCCACATCATTGGTGGTTACCGACTGCAAAAACTTCAAGGCGTTCGGTCCGGTCACCTCGAATTCCCCCATGTGGGTGAGGTCGAACAGGCCGACATTCTTTCTGACCGCCAGATGCTCCTCGATGATCCCGGTATACTGCACCGGCATGAGGTACCCGGCGAACGGGACCATCTTGGCCCCGGCGGCGATATGATAATCGGTATACGGCGTGCGTTTCAGGTTGTCCGCAGACGCTGTCATCGTCCGCCTCCTCTGATATAATTCAGCAGGCCGCCCGCCCGGATGATCGCTACCTGACGGGGCGTCAACTGATAGGTTACATAGATGTCGATTCCCTTGGTGAGATTCTTGACCGTCAGGTCCGCCCCGGTGGCCAGCAGATCGGAGACCATCGGCAGCTGCAGCCGGTCCCCCTGCTCGATCCGCTCGTAATCGGCCGGATCGGAGAAGGTCAACGGCAGGATGCCGAAGTTGATCAGGTTGGCCAGATGGATCCGCGCAAACGATTTGGTCAGCACCATTTTCACCCCGAGGTACATCGGGGCCAACGCGGCGTGCTCGCGCGAGGAACCCTGCCCGTAGTTGTCGCCGCCGATGATGAATCCGCCCTTCTTCTCCTTGGCCCGGCGGACGAATTCCGGATCGACATAGCAGTAGACGAATTCGGCGATCTTGGGAATATTGGAACGCAACGGCAGTACCTTGGCCCCCGCCGGCATGATATGATCGGTGGTGATGTTGTCGCCGGTCTTCAAGAGAACATCGCCTTCCAGCGTGGAGGGCATCGGCTCGTTGATCGGCAACGGAGCGATATTCGGGCCCCGCAGGATTTCCACCTTGCCGGGGGTCTTCGACGGCGGGATAACGCCGGAATCATCGACCGTAACTTTTTCGGGGAGTTTGATCCGGGGCATCTTTCCCAGTTCGCGGGGATCGGTGATCATCCCGGTTAAGGCCGCCGCCACACAGGTCTCCGGGCTGGCCAGATAGACCTGGGCGTCCTTGGTCCCGGATCGGCCGGGGAAGTTGCGGTTGAACGACCGCACCGACACGCCGCCGGAGTTGGGGGCCTGTCCCATGCCGATGCATGGCCCGCAGGCCGATTCGATGATTCGCGCGCCCGAGGCGATGATATCGGTCAGGGCCCCTTCGGCCGCGATCGTCTCGAACACCTGCTTGGAACCGGGAGTGATGGTGCAGGAAACATCGGGATGAATCTTCTTCCCCTTCAGCAGCGCGGCGGTGGTCATCAGGTCGGCCACC
>JAAZOE010000064.1 GCA_012797915.1 Candidatus Zixiibacteriota bacterium
ATCATGTTTTCAAGACCCGCAAGACCAGCCCCGTGCCGCTGCCGGTCGATTCGATTCCCCCCGTCGCCGGGGCTTGGTTGCCGGGGAAAATCGATGCCGCCACCCGCGGGGCCACCGTTAAATATCAGACCGATTACGCCTTCGACATCGCCCAGTCGGCCGTGGCCTACGATGGCATCTCCGGCGGCCTCGGCGGCATCCAGGCCGCCGTCAGCGATGTCCTGGGCAACAACGTCTTCATCTTCCTGCTGGCCAATACCGCCCGCACCAAGGACGACCTGTTGAGCAGCTTCAACGGCGCCCTGACCTACGTGCGCCGCACCAGCCGGTTCAATTTCGGCCTCGGTGCCTTCCACCTCTACGATGAATACTATAACGACTTCGACGGCTACTATTATGAACGGCTGGTCGGCGGCGTCTTCAGCGGCAGCTACCCGCTGTCAAAATTCGACCGGATCGAAAGCTCCATCTTCGTCCGCTACTCGGACAAGGATATCTACACGCTCTATAATCGGCGGCAGGCGCTTCTGGCCACCCCGACCCTCAGCTTCATTTCCGACAACACCCTCTGGGAATCCACCGGGCCGCTGGAGGGTCGGCGGCTGAACGTCACCGTCGGCATCACCCACGACTTCCGGTCCGATCAGGAATTCAGCCGGATGGTCATGGCCGACTTCCGGCATTACCTCCGTCTGCGCATGCTCTCCTGCCTGGCCAGCCGGTTCTATGCCTTCCAATCCACCGGCATCGAGCCGCAACGGCTGTATCTGGGGGGAAGCTGGTCCTTCCGCGGGTACAGCCGACGGCATTTCTACAACCGCAACATCCTCTTCAACTCCGAGGAGCTTCGTTTCCCGTTGATCAACGATTTTCTCGTCGATTTCCCGGTCGGCAGCTTCCGCCTGCGCGGCATCCGGGGCGCGCTGTTCCATGATGTCGGCACCGCCTGGGATAACCAATGGCACGGCTGGATCGGCTCCTTCGGCGCATCGGTTCGCATCGCCCTGGGGTACCTGGTCGTCCTGCGCTTCGATTTCTCCCGAACCCATGATTTCCGCTCGATCTCCGACCACACCCGCACCGACTTTTTCTTCGGATGGAACTTCTGATGCGACCGCTCATTCGATTGATCCCGCTGACCCTGCTGCTCGTCCTGACCGGATGCGCCGGGAAGAAACACCTCTCGCGCCAGATGGGCGGCTTCGAAACCATTCCGGCCGTGACCTCGTTCCGCCAGCCAATCAAGGCCGTCGCCTCGGATGTCTTCTCCGGCCATTTCAAGCCGATCTACGACAAGAAAACGCAGGGTTCGGTCGACAACCTGATGCTCACCGGCAACCGTTATGTCGCCTTCAAAACCACCCGACGGCGCTTCCTGGTGCTCGACCAGGAAACCGGCAAACGACTGTGCAAAATCCAGCGGCGGCGGGGATACATCTTCGGCCCGGTCATCGATGACACCCTGCTGGTCATGGTCGATAAAAGCCCCTGGGGACGAATCGAAGTCATCAACCTCTTCACCGGAAAAGCAATCGCCCGCAGAATCGAATTCGGTATTAAAACCGAACCGTTCCACATCGATGGCAACCTCGTCTTCGGTACGAACCGCGGCCTCCAGTCGCTGACCTTCCCCGGCCTCCAACCGCGCTGGTCCGATACCTGCGAGGCGCCGGTCAATATCCTTCCCGCGCACGACCAGGCGACCATTTATGCCGTCTCGGGAGCCCGACAGGTCAGAGCGGTCGATGCCGAAACCGGCGCCGGCCGCTGGAGCATCGACCTGCCCGCCGATGTCGTCTCCGAAATCGGCCTCGGCCGATACCTCTATCTCGGCCTGGCCGATGGCCGCCTGATCGCCCTGAATCGTACCGATGGATCAGCGGTTTGGGAGTATACCATTGGATACTTGGTGCGGGGGGGATTGGTGGAGGAAGGGGACGGCCTCTTTTTCGGCTGCACCGATGGCCGGGTCTACGGCCTCAATGCCGCCGATGCGTCTTTACGCTGGGCCTTCCAAACCGGCGGAGTCGTTGTGGCCACCCCCACCGTCTTCGGCTCAGCCGTGGTGGTCGGCTCGCTTGACCGCTACCTCTATTCGATCCATGGCGTCAGCGGGAAGCTGATCGACAAGGTCCGCCTCAACGGCCCGATCACCGCCCCCGTCGCCGCCGGCGGACTCCGCATCTTCGCCGCCACCCGCAACAACCGCATCTACTGCTTCGAAGGCCGATAAGTCGGCCAGATTCCAACCGCCAATTGCATCTGCCATAATGTCAATTTAGGCCAATTCGGCATATAAAAACGGCAGTCAAGTATGCCAAAATGACTCTCAAGCTCAATCCTAAAATCAAGAATACTTCATATGATATTGTGCCACAACGCCTTAATTTATCTGGCATACGGCTTGTTATATCCCTGAACAGATAGACAAGAAAAGAAAACAAAAGGAGATTCTGATATGAGACTCGTAATGCATGACCCGATGAACTGGCTGGCCGGTTTCGGCCCTTCCTGCTGCGGCGTTTCCGACCGCTATGTCGAAAACGACGCCAATATGCCCTCCATTTCCGTTCGGATGGACATCGTCGAAACGCCCGAATCGTTCAAGATCGTCGCCGAACTTCCGGGCATGGAAAAGGAAGCCATCCGGGTGGTCGTCCACGATGACCTCCTGACCATCAGCGGCGAACGCAAGCAGATGGAAGACTCCGACCGCAACGTGGTCTGGGCCGAACGGCGCTGGGGAAGTTTCTCCCGCAGCTTCCGTCTGCCCGATACGGTCGACAAATCCGGGGTATCGGCCGACTACAAAAACGGCGTTCTGGAAGTGACCATTGCCAAAAAGGAAGAACAGAAGCCGAAAGAAATCGAAGTCAAGGTGAATTAGGGCTGCGGTTTCCAATGCAGTCGGTCAGGCTCCGACCGCAAGGTCGGAGCCTTTACCATGTAAAGGAGAGAGAACAATGAGCAAAATCATCGGCATAGATCTGGGAACCACCAACTCCTGCCTGGCCGTGGTCGAGGGGCAGGAGCCGAAGGTGATCACCAACCCCGAAGGCGGCCGCACGACGCCGTCGGTGGTGGCGATCGACCGCAACGGCGAACGGTTGACCGGCGCCGTGGCCAAACGCCAGGCGGTGACCAATCCGGAAAACACCGTCTTCTCGATCAAGCGGCTCATGGGGCGTACCTATGACGAAATCACCCAGGAGCTGAAAAATTTCCCGTACAAGGTCGTTAAGACCGCCGAGGGCGAACCGCGCGTCATTATGAACGGTAAAGAATACGCCCCGCCGGAAATCTCGGCCATGGTCCTGGCTTACCTGAAAAAAGCGGCCGAGGCGTATCTCGGCACGTCCGTCACTGATGCCGTTATCACCGTGCCGGCCTATTTCAACGACCGCCAGCGGCAGGCCACCAAGGATGCCGGCCGGATCGCCGGCCTCAACGTCCGCCGCATCATCAATGAACCGACCGCGGCCGCGCTGGCCTATGGCCTCGACAAGAAAAAAACCGGCCGCATCGCCGTGTATGACCTCGGCGGCGGCACCTTCGATATTTCCATCCTCGACCTCTCCGAAGGCATCTTCGAGGTCCTGTCGACCAACGGCGACACCCATCTGGGCGGCGATGATTTCGACAAGCGGATCATCGACTGGATCGTGGATGAATTCCGCAAGACCGATGGCATCGATCTGTCGCGCGACCCGATGGCCCTCCAGCGCCTGAAAGAGGCGGCCGAAAAGGCCAAGATCGAATTGTCCTCCACCATGGAGACCAACATCAATCTGCCGTTCATCACCGCCGACTCCTCCGGACCGCGCCACTTGAATCTCAGCCTGACCCGCGCCAAGTATGAACAGCTGGTCGATGATCTGGTTGAACGGACCATCGAACCGGTGCGCAAGGCGGTCGAAGATGCCAAGATCAGCTTCGCCGACATCAATGAAGTCGTCCTGGTCGGCGGCATGACCCGCATGCCGAAAGTGATCGACACCGTTCGCCGCCTGTTCGGCAAGGAACCGAACCGGAGCGTCAACCCCGATGAGGTCGTTGCCGTCGGCGCGGCCATTCAGGGCGGCGTGCTCACCGGCGACGTCAAGGAAATGCTCCTGCTGGATGTCACCCCGCTCTCGCTGGGGATCGAAACGCTCGGCGGCGTCAACACCGTCATCATCGAACGGAACACGACCATCCCGACCCGCAAGTCGCAGGTCTTTTCGACCGCGGCCGACAACCAGACCTCGGTCGAGGTGCATGTCCTGCAGGGGGAGCGGAAGATGGCTATCGACAACAAAACCATCGGCCGGTTCCACCTCGACGGCATCCCGCCGGCGCCGCGCGGCCTGCCGCAGATCGAGGTCACCTTTGATATCAATGCCGATGGCATCCTCGATGTCTCGGCCATCGATAAAGGCACCGGCAAGAAACAATCGGTGCGGATCGAGGCTTCCTCCGGTCTGTCCGAGGCGGAGATCAAAAAGATGGTTGCCGACGCCGAGGCCCACGCGTCCGAGGACGCCGAAAAACGGGACAAGGTCGAAACCCGCAACCAGGCCGATCAGGCGGTCTTCATGGCCGAGAAACAGCTCAAAGAGCTGGGCGACAAACTCGACGCCGACAACAAGGCTAAAATCGAGGCGGCCGTCGCCCGCGTCAAAGATGCCATGAAACGGGAGAATGTCGCCGAGATGAAATCGGCCTCCGAGGACTTGACCAATGCCTGGCATGCCGCCGCGCAGACGATCTACCGTCAGCAGGCCCAGCAACCCGGCGGTTCGCCGGGCGGCAATGGCGGCGGCCCGACCGGTCAATCGGGCGGCCCCGACCCCGGCGGCAAAGGACAGGGCGTCGATGCTGAATATGAGGTGGTTGACGAATAACGACAGGGGGCCATCGCGCCCCCTTTCGTTTACGGAAACGTTCGTTAATCGGCCCGCTGGAGTATTGTATTGACAACCGGCGATTTAACGCCATTTCTTTGCCTATCGTAGCGACCGAAGACATCACGTATGTGCTGAAGAGGAGGATTTCCGGGCTGTATCGACGATTCCATCCTTACGTCGGGATTCGTTGATCGGCCACCAAGCGTCATGGCGAGGAGTCAGCCGAAGGATGACGACGTGGCAATCTAAGGGTTTCCGCCTCGCCCAATCATGCGCCGACAGCGATGTATCGGCCGCGGAACGGCGATTGATTGTTACAGGAAGTCTTGTCCGCCGTGGTGGATGTAACCTGTCGTCTGGTAAAGGACGTGATGACATAGATGCCCAAAGATTATTACCAGGTTCTGGGTGTTGACGAAAAAGCCAACGCCGAGGAAATCAAAAAGAAATACCGGGCGTTGGCCAAGAAATATCACCCCGACCGCAATAAGGGGAACAGGGAGGCCGAGGAGAAATTCAAGGACATCTCCGAGGCGTACGATGTTCTCAAGGATGACAAGAAGCGTCAGCAGTACGACATGATGCGGCGGTTTGGGGCCTATGACGGCCGTCCCGGCGGCGGACCGCAGGGGGGACGGTTCTATACGGATAACGACTTTTCCCAGGCTTTCGGCGACCAGTTCAACATCAACGACCTGTTCGGCTTCGGCGGCCTGGGCGATATCTTCAGTTCCCTCTTCGGCGAAAACGTCCGCACCCGCCGTCGGACATCACCATTCGGTAACATGGGCGGCGGCCCCGAAAAAGGTACCGACCTCCGGGCCGACATCAAGATTACCTTCTTGCAGGCCGCCTCCGGCGTGACCAAAAAAATCCGCGTTTCCGTTCCGGACACATGCCCGACCTGCAACGGCTCCGGCACGATTTCCGGCGGGGGAGAGGTGCAATGCTCCCGCTGCAACGGCACCGGCCAGGTGACCTACGCGCAGGGGAACTTCGCCATCTCCCGTCCCTGTCCGTCATGCCTCGGACGGGGCGTCATGCCCGGTCAGACCTGCAAGACCTGCGGCGGCGCGGGCGTGACCAAGAAACAAAAAACGATCAATG
>JAAZOE010000065.1 GCA_012797915.1 Candidatus Zixiibacteriota bacterium
AAAGAGTCGATAAATCAAGTTCCGATAACGCATCGAGTGCGTCCCGAAATCTACCTTTCCTCAGTAGGTCTTCGGCCGTCTGCAATTTCACCGAAATTCCCGTACTCATTGTTTGCCCATCTTGTTAATGGGTACTACGGTATGGAACTTTTCATGCTGTGTTGGCAATATTGGAATTCCGGGAATAGTACATAAATTTCCGGTCAAACGAATGAAAAATAGACTGATTCTAATGGGCGCAAATCGTTCCTCAACAGGTGCGGGGATAACAAGTTTCTTGGTTGGATCGGCCCAGGGAATGTCTGCGCCGGCGGAACCATCATCGCCTTCCATATCAATGGTCGGCTCCGGGGAAGGGAGGCGCGGGTCATACCGGCCTGCGCTTGCAGGGAGAGATAGCAAGGCGAGGCACAATACCCCCAACAGAGTAGGCAATAACAGCCGTCTCATAACCCTACCTCCTTCGCGCAGAGTGAAGGGAAAGTTCACGGTCCCTACCCGCGCGTATGCGTCATGCGGTGACTGCCGCACAACGGCAGTTGATCCCGGAAATGGGCATGGCCTGGTTGATATGGGGCCGTACCCGCCCGATACCAACGCCAAAAGACCCATCCGGGCCGCTGGTTAATTTCTTAAGTTTTCGTTATCTTGGTGAGTGGTGTTCCGGGCACGTCGCACTCCTCTCCTCACCTTTCGCACTCATATGTAACCAAATTCCATGAATTCTGTCAAGTCAAAAATGGAGGGGATGGTAAGCTTTTCAGGTGTGCGGTTGTCGGGAATCCCCCGGCGGGTATCGGGCGGCGGGCGCAAGCCGATATTTCATATGGGTTTATGCGGTGCGATAGGGCCCGGGGCGGAACATAGAGGAATCTCACAGCAAGTAACTATGCTACGGATATTATTTGAGCCTCTGTTCGGAGGAGGTATTTTGTCGTGAACAATAACCACAACGACAAAACCTTCAGAACAGGAGGCTCAGATGAGAAGATACGAGGATTTGGTTCTTGCGGACAAGGCCATTTTTGTTGGCGTCGATGTCCATATGAGACAATGGCACGTGACGATCCGGACGGAAGAGGCGGAGTTGTTTACGGGTAGTATACCTGGTTGCTGGGATGCCCTGGCGAAGGTGCTACGAGGGTATCGGCCGGACCAGACGACGGTGGTGTATGAGGCGGGATATTTCGGGTATAGTCTCCATGATGCGATCCGGGGGTGGGGAGGTCAGGCGGTGGTGACGCCGCCGAGTCTGGTGCCGATGGAGTATGGCAATCATGTCAAGACTGACAAGCGCGATAGTCGGAAGTTGGCCTTGCTGCTATCGCGGGGGCTGCTGCGGGCGAACTGGGTGCCGGATATGCAGTTGCGGCATCATCGGCAGGTGCTGCGTCGCCGGTGTCAATTGCTGGGTGACCGAGTGCGGTTGCAAAGCCGGATTAAGGCGGCCTTGACGTTCCACGGGATTGATATCGGTGGTCGGTACAGTCGGTGGTCCAAACGATGGGTAGACGGGTTGTGGGCCATCGACTTTGGGGACACCTTTGCCCAGGCGAGTTTCCATCAACTGCTGGGCATGTACCTGTTCGTCCGCGACTAGGTGGCCGAGCAGACGCGGCTCTTGCGAGAGTTGTCGCAACACGAGCGGTACCGGCAGAGTTACCGATGGGTGACGAGTATTCCCGGGATTGGTTTAGTGACAGGCATGACGGTTCTGTTGGAGGTGGGGGATATGACTCGCTTTAGCCAGACCGATCAATTAGCGGCCTACGTGGGGTTGACGCCGGCGCAGTATTCCAGCGGGGAGCACGTTCGGCTGGGGCGGATCACCCGGGTGGGCAAACATTACCTGCGTGGATTGCTTATTGAAGCCGCCTGGATAGCCGTGCGGCGCGATCCTGAATTGCAGGCCGTGTACCAGCGGACGCAGCCGCGGTCAGGGAGTAAGCGGGCGATTGTCGCCGTGGCCCGCCGGCTGTTGTTGCGTTGTCGCCGGGTGCTCTTGGATGACCGGCCGTACCTGGTCCAGGCGGCTTGACAAAAAACGAAAGACTAAGCGGAGAATTCTGAACCCAAAATCGCTTCCGAGGGCGGCGTACCCACAGCTGTGGCGGATCTCCATCCGGCCACGTCAGCAAGTGTGCCGCCTCGGCGTGAAACGACCGAAGACCTTACCTGCGGCTCGACTATGGCCGAGGCCGCGAATAGCAGAGTGGTTAGAATTCACGACCGAATCGACCGAATGGACTTGACACCGTACATAGCAG
>JAAZOE010000066.1 GCA_012797915.1 Candidatus Zixiibacteriota bacterium
GGCCGACCGAGGAGGCCGGCGGCCGATCGGCCGTATCGCGCGCGACCGGGTCGACGGCACCGGCCGGAATGGGGAGCAACATCAACAGGACGGCCGCGAGCATCAGGCCGGGCCGGAGACCGCGATTACCCAAAGAACACCTCGGCCATTTCATAGAAGGCGTCATCGACGGTCCGCACCTTGCCGACCATCTCCTCGAGCGGCACGGGGACGATACTGCTGCCGCGGAGGGCCACGAAATGGCCGAACTGTCCCTTGTGCACCAGGTCGATGGCCGAGATGCCGTAGCGGGTTCCCAGGACCCGGTCGAACGCGGTCGGCGTGCCGCCGCGTTGGATGTGTCCGAGAATGACCACGCGGGATTCGAACTTCAGACGCTTTTCGATTTCCTTGGCCACGAAGGTGCCGATGCCGCCCAGGCGAACGTGGCCGAACTGGTCGATGGAATCATCCTGGGTGATGAATTCCCCTTCCGGATGGGCCTGGGTCCGGACCTGGGTTCCCTCGGCCACGACGACAATCGAGAAGACTTTGCCCCGTTCGTGGCGACGCCTCAGGAGAGTGCAAACCTCATCCAGGTTGGCCGGGCGTTCGGGAATGAGAATGACGTCGGCCCCGCCGGCCAGCCCTGATTCCAGGGCGATCCAACCGGCATGGCGGCCCATGACCTCCACCACCATGACCCGGTTGTGCGATTCGGCGGTCGTGTGAATCCGGTCGATCGCCTCGGTGGCGATGGTCACGGCGGTATCGAACCCGAAGGTCCGGTCGGTGCCGTAGATATCGTTGTCGATTGTTTTGGGAACGCCGACGATCTTGACACCCATGGCCGAGAACTTGGCGGCCACGCCGAGCGTATCCTCGCCCCCGATGACGATGAGGGCTTCGATGCCGTGTTTCTTCATCGTCGCGGTCACCTTTTCGGCCCCGTTTTCGATCTTGAACGGGTTGGTGCGCGAGGTTCGCAGAATCGTCCCGCCGCGGGGCAGGATGCCGCTGGTGTCGGCCAGATCGAGCGGTTTCACCAGCCCATCCTGCACCAGTCCTTTCCAACCTTCATAGATGCCGTGAATGACATATCCGTACCGGATGATCCCTTTTCTGGTAATCGCCCGAATGACCGCATTCAACCCGGGGCAATCCCCGCCGCCGGTGAGCACTCCAACTTTCAACGCGTCCTCCGCTTTCCTATTGTGTACCGTGATAAATAAGCGCCGGTCGACGGTCCTGTCAATTAAAACCGCCCGTCGCCGCCGGATTGCGGGCTCAGGCCATCGCCGCCTGTTCGGCGGTCATTTCTTCGATGCGCTCTCGGGTTACGCCCATACAAATGCCCAGCGACAGCGCCGCTTTAATCAGCGGCGAGTCGAGCGGCACTTTTCGCGTTCTTCCTCCCACCTGTTCCAGCGGGATCGACTCGACCTCATCCCCCTTCAACACGACGATCCGCCCGAATTGGCGCCGGGCGGCCAGGTGGACGGCCTCGCACCCGAAGCGGGTGGCCAGGAGCCGGTCGAACGGTGTCGGCGAACCGCCGCGCACGAGGTGTCCCAGAACCGTGACGCGCGTCTCCAGGCGCGTCAGTCCTTCGATCTGCGCCGCCAATTGATACGAAATTCCGCCCAGGCGGATGGCATCGGGAGAGGTTTCCACGATTCTTTTTACCACGATTTCCCCTCCCTGGGGCTTGGCCCCCTCGCCGATGACGATAATCGAGAAATTTTTCCCCAGGCGATTGCGTTCCCGCACCTGGTCGCAGATGACGTCGATGTCATACGGGATTTCGGGAATGAGGACAATATCTCCGCCGCCAGCCAGTCCCGCTCCCAACGCCAGCCAGCCGGCATACCGACCCATGACTTCCACGACCATCACCCGGTGGTGTGACTGCGCCGTGGTATGCAGTTTGTCGATGGCCTCGGTGGCCGTGACCAGTGCGGAGTCGTACCCGAACGTTCGGTCGGTCCCCACCAGATCATTGTCGATCGTTTTGGGGACGCCGATGACATTGATTCCGAGCTTTCCCAATCCGGCCGAGGCCGCATGCGTGCCGTCGCCCCCGATGGCGATCAGACCATCCAGCCCGAGCCGCTCGTAATTGGCCACGACTTCCGCGGAGCGGTCCAGGTACATGTAGGTATCCTGTTGCAGGATGGGGTATTTGAAAGGATTGGCCTGGTTCGAGGTCCCCAGGACCGTTCCGCCCCGGGAGAGAATTCCGGAAACAGAACCTTTTTCGAGCGTCGTGTAATGGTTCAGAATCAATCCTTCGTATCCATCCAGAAAACCGATCACCGTCATACCGTAATCGTTGATGGCCGTCTTGACCACCGCCCGCAAAACCGCATTCAAACCCGGGCAGTCGCCCCCTCCGGTCAAAACCCCAATGCGCATCGGCTTATTCATCTTCGCTCCGCTAAGTTGGTTTTATCCCTCTAGGTCATAATAGATTTCGGTAAATCGGGCAAGAAAATTAGATGCCGCTTGCCGGAAAACCGCCTCAGAACGGCTATCTTGAAGGAGGCGGGCAACGACCCGTCCGTCAACCGTGGGTCA
>JAAZOE010000067.1 GCA_012797915.1 Candidatus Zixiibacteriota bacterium
GACGGCGCCATCGCGCGGACCGTCGTTTCCGGACCGGTACTGGCAGCCATTGACGGGAATTTCGAAGCGCAGTTTGGCATCGGGCCTCGCCGTCGAGGCGATATCGGCCAGAACGAGCACGGTCTTCGATGATGTCCCGATCGGCAGATCGATGTCGCTTGCGCTCCAAGTCTTATCGTTGCCGATGAGATCGGCCAGCAGGGAATCCGTAATCTGCCAGATGCCGTCGTCATTGAGGTCCAACCACAGCCGGACCGAAGCGATATCGCTGGTGTCGGCATCCTCGGCGTTGGTCAGGGTCACCCCTTCCAACACATCCGACCGATCCCCATTGAAGGCCGGCCGGAAGGCCAAGACCAGGGCCGCCGATTCTCCCGGCCGCAAGCTTCGCGTCACCAATTCCGGGACCTGATACTGCCTGGCGACGGAGCCATCGACGATCAACGCCCCTCTTGACGAGAGCGGGATATCACCATTGAGGTTCACCGATTCGGCGAAAGTGATATCGGAGACGGTGGAAATCCCCATGGTCAGACTGTCGCCGTCGGTGATATCCAGCGGCAGATCGGCGCAGATGAAGAAGTAGGCCAGCGATTCGGCCGCCAACGGGATCGTGAAACTGCTCATGCGCAGGCGGTTGTCGACGAAGTACCCGGCGGCAATGAGTGAGTCACCGTCCAGAACGCGATTGTTGTTGTCGTCGTAATACAGCGAGACCTGGCCCAGTTCGTGGTCGAAATATCCCGGCGCGGAAGAACCATGCGAACCGTTGGTCAGGGTGAACCCGGTCAGGGTTTTGCTTTGTCCGGTGTACCCGTTATACAAGGCGTAGGAAAGCGCCGGTCGGCCGGTATCCCCCGGGGCGACGACGGTGAACCCGGTGGGAACGGAGATCACGGTGACCCGATTGGGCGGAAAGACGAAATGGGTTGTCGGGCACCGGCCGGGGCCATCATCCGGGCCGGTCATGCCCGACCAGCAGAGGACACCCCTTTGCGGTATTTCGAATTGCAGGGTCCCGCCATCGAACTGCTGATTGGTGGCGGTGACGGTAACCACAAACCGGGTCCGCGGCTGGCGCAAGGGGATATTCAGGTTGGCCAGACGCCAGCCACTATTATAGGGGACGAACTGACCGACCAGGACATCGTCGAGTGAATATCCATCCCCGCTGATATCCAGCCACAACTTGACCGAGGCCAGCGCTTCCTGGTCGTCCAACGAACCGACGTTTGCTATCTCCAGGCTGCGCAGCCGGTCTTCGGCGTATCCGTTCCGCGGCAGGTCGAAGGCCATGACTTCCTGAGCGGTCATCCCGTAGGTCAACTTCAGACTTGGGATGGCGGGAAGATCGATGGCTTCCGCCGGGAAGGCGTCGATGGTGAACAGAGAATCGTTTCGAACCGGGAAGGTCCCCGTCACGACCGTTGATTCGGCGAAAATAACTGACAATGAATCATTCAGCGCCAGGGCCAGCCGGTTGCCGTTTTTGGCGGTGGCAAGATTCAGGGCCGCCGCCAGGCACAAGCCGGTTGTTCCGCCATTTCCGGCCATCGACAGACCATGCGCCGCAAATACCGCCGTGCCGTTCTGCACGATGGCCGTCGCCACCAGTGAGTCGGTTGACCGGATGACCGTCGGGTCGGCATCTTTCTTCTTATATAGGAGGAGGCTGTCGATCTGGCTGTCGAGTATGGCCTGCGTTGCGCCACCGGCGGGGTCGATCGCTGTCAGCACACACCGCAGGCTGTCAAGAGCACGGGTGCTGTAATAGGCGTTTTTCACCTGCAGGCTCAACAGCGGACCGGTTATTTGTCCGGGGGTCAGCGTTTCCGTCGGTATGGATACGGCCCAAATCGTCACCTTCTCATTGCTTTGAATCACCAGCGTATCGACCGGCGGCAGATCGGCGTCCAGCGGGCCGTCATTGGATGATCTCATCTCGATTCCGTTGCGGGGAATCCCGAACCCGACAGCGAGACCGTTGGTGGGATAATCGATCAGGTTGGCGCCGACGAAGAAGCGGGTGGACGCGTCGTTCAAGGGAACGTTCATACCGCTCCATAGCCATTCTTCGCCGGAGAATATCAGTTTCGCCAGCCGTTGCTCTTCGGCCGCCCCGCCCCAGACCCCGTCGCCGTCATCGGCGAAAAGAACCAGGGAATCGAAGTTCTCTTCCGACATTCCCAGAAAATCCACAACTCTCAACGAACGCAGCGTGTCCGGACGGTACCCGTTGCGGGGGAGGTCGACCGTCATGATATGGAAGAGGGAATCATCCGCGTTGAGAACCTGTCCCTCGGTGCGGCTCAACGGGATCTGATCGGCGACTAAACCGTCGATGACGGCGATCCCCAAGGAGTTGACGGAGGCCGAACCGACCGCCGTCGCTTCCTCGGCCGTCCGAATATCCGTCGCCGGGCGAAGATACCCATCGAGGGTATCACCGTCGCGGGGATAC
>JAAZOE010000068.1 GCA_012797915.1 Candidatus Zixiibacteriota bacterium
GAACAGCTCCGTCGCGCCGGCCAGACAGTCCATGAACTTGAACGGCGAAAATCGGCCCTAGCCGCCCGGCGGGAGGCGGCGGAAATTTCGGTCGGCCGGCTCCAACAGGAACTGGCGGAAATCGAAAAACTCGCCCCGGAGCTGCAAACCCTCGAACAGACTACTGCCGGGCTGGAATCCCTTCGGCGGCAGGTCAGCCGATATCGCCAGGCCGAAGGGTTGGTCCGGGAACGGGAACGATTTGTGGCCGATCGTCTGGCCGTGTCGAAATCTTCCGATGAACTGGCCGCAAAGCTCGGTCGGGAAACAGAACGGATGACCGAATTGGAAAAGGAGGTGGCCGGCAAAGCGGTGGTTGCCGATCAGCTTCAGAAAGCGGAACGGGAACGGGAAGCCCTCCTGGGGCGATACCGCGATCTGAATGCCGCGGTTAAAGTGGCCGAAGAGAAACTGGCCGGGCTGGAGGAGCAAAAACGCCAGATCGGTCAACTGGGACCGGATGCGGTCTGCCAAGCCTGCCTTCGTCCTTTCGGCGAAGAACTGCCCGATATCGAAAAGCATTTCGATGAAGAGATCGACCGGCTTCGCCGGCAGATGGAACCCTTGCGTCAGGATCTGGAGCGGGTCAAGCAGGAAGGAACCACGCTGGCCGGACGGATCGATGCTTTCCAAAAGGAAAAGGAGCGTTTGGGCCGGTTGGAAACTGATTGGGCGGCGGTCAGAGCGGCGGTCGTCGCCGTGAAGGCACAATTAATGGAGGGGACCCGACGGCTGGCCGGGATCGACAAACGGTTGGCTGAGATCGGGGAGGTTGTCTTCGACCCGGCCGTGTTGGCCAAAGACGAGGCCGCCCTGTCCGAGATGGAACGGCAACGCGAAAAGTATATCCGCCTAAGCGATCGGGCTGCCCGCCGCCCGCAACTGGAGGCCGAACTAACCCAAGCCGGGGAAACTCTGGCGAACATCCAGAAAGAAGCAGCCGAGGTTTCGGCCGAGCTGGCCGGGTGGGCCTTCGACGAAACCGCCTATCAAACGGCCCAGACCGGCCTGACCCGGTGCCGCGACCGGGCCGGATCGATCCGACTGGAGATCGAACGGCTGGCCGGCGGGATTCGACTGCTCGAGTCGGAAACGGGAAACTTGGCGCGGCAATTAGAAGCCTACGAGCAATCCCAAGTGGAAATCGGACGACTGCGGGAGTCATTGACCTGCCTCGAAAGGCTGTCGATGCTGTTCGCCGAATTCCGGGTGTTCCTGATCGGACGGATTCGGCCGACGCTTTCCCGTCAGACTTCGCTCTTGTTCCACGAAATGACCGCGGGACGGTACCAGGAAGTCGAATTGGATGAGGATTATAGCCTCTGTCTCTACGATCGGGGGGAACGGTTCCCCGCCGCCCGGTTTTCGGGAGGAGAGATCGACCTGCTGAACCTCTGTTTTCGGTTGGCGATTTCGGTGGAGATGGCCTCCACGGCCGGGATTGATCAGAGCTTCATCATTCTCGATGAGATCTTCGGCTCCCAGGACCGCGAGCGCCAGCAGTTGATCGTCGAAGGACTCGGTCGCCTGAAAAGCCGGTTCCGGCAAATCATCATCATTTCCCACATCGACGAAGTCAAAGAGATGTCCGAACATATCATTTCGGTCGAAGTCGATGACTCCGGTATCAGCCGGGCGGCCATGTCGGAGAGCGCATGAAGCGGCGGACCTATTACTTCCTGATCCTAGTTATCATCCTGGGCCTGGTGACCATTCGGTCGGTATTCAAAACCGACCGGAGGGAGCCGGGGCCGCCGACGATTGTCCGGGTCCTGGATGGCGACACGGCCGTCCTGGACGGCGGCGAAGAAGTGCGCCTGCTGGGGATCGATACCCCCGAACTGGGGGAACCGTTCGCCGATTCGGCCGCCGCCTTTCTGGCCCATCTGATCCTGCGCAAGGACATTCGGCTGCAACACGATTTCCGCAAGCGGGACAGCTATGGCCGTCTGTTGGCTTATGTCTATATCGACGACACCCTCCTGGCCAATGTCGTTTTAGTATCAGAGGGGCTGGCGCGAGTGTACCTGTTTCCCGACGATATCACCAATCGGCCGGTCATCGACCGGTTGATCGCCGCGCAACGGCAGGCCTTGGCGGCCAATCGCGGCATCTGGTCGGTGCCGGTCCGGCCAGAGGACCGGTATGTCGGTAATCGGAAGACGATGCGATTCCATCGCCCCGGTTGTGACGGGGCGGTCAAGATCGTTCCCCGCAACCGGATCGTCTTCGATACCCGCGAGGCGGCGCTGTACGACGGCTATTCTCCCTGCCGCACCTGCCGGCCGTAAACTCTTCAGTTATTCGCGTGGTCGTTCGAAAACACATTGACAAAAACGGCGCCGTCTAGTACTAATATAGCGGTACCAAAAACGCCATGCGATAATCTTTGCGGGCCGTAATCGTCGGCGATAAGGGTTGTCCTTATCGGGACGGGTACCATCGTTCATATCTTGAGATTCTGCTTCACCTTCAAGGTTCAGGGAGGGAGGTGAGAAGAGTCGCGCGGATCTACCCCGCCGATTCCGAGTGGGCGCCCGGGTAGCGGCTGACCGACCAGTCAATGGAATGACGCCCGGGGGGATGGCGCGATCGGTCGATGGCGCGCGATACACAAAGACCCCGGCAGTTTTCTACGATTGCAGGAGACGCCCGGACGGTCTGGATGTCTCCATTGTCATCACGAACATCACAGTGGAAGGAGTGAGCATGCGTAAGGGATTCTACCATATCATTCCGGCGCTGGCATTGCTGCTGTTGGCAGCGATAGTCACCGCCGGAGATACCTGGATCGGCATTGCCGGTCATAACGCCACCCCGGAAGCACCGATCGTGACCGTGGTTCAATCGGATGCTTCGGCGACCGTGTTGACTGTCTCGCTATCCGGTTTTTCCTTGGAAGAAACACTTGCCGAGGGCAAGGAGTACCAAAAGCTGACACTGCCCCGACATTTCACCACCCTCGATATCGGAAAGCCGCAGTTGCCGGCCATCCGCGAGATGGTCGCCATTCCGGCCAAGGCCGGGGTCTCCGTGGAAGTCACCGAGGTCGAGGAGACATCGTTGCGCGGGTACCTGATATATCCGTTTCAGACCCCATTGATCGAAGGGCAAGTGCCGAAAGGATTCGATATCGATCGCGAAACGTACGCGGCCAACCGTTGGTACCCGGCTCAGACCGCCGAGGTGGGCGACCCGCAAATCTGGCGCGACCTGCGGGTAGTGAACCTGTCGATCTATCCGATTCGGTTCAACCCGGCCACCGGCCAGGTGCGGGTCATCACCCGGATGACGGTGCGGCTGACGTTTGACGGTATGAACACCGTCAATGCCTTGCCGTTCGAACCCAAGACGGCGAGTCGGGAATATATTCCGCTTTACCGTCAGACGGTGATCAACTATGACAAGCTGGGCATTCTGCCGGAGCCGGAGAGTATCGAGGCCAATGATCAATTGGACGAAATATTGACCGACTATGACTACCTGATCATCCCCGTCAGCCGCTTCGTGGACAACATGCTGCCGTTCACCAAGTGGAAAAACGCCCGCGGATTATCCACCAAGGTGACCTCGCTGTCCTCCATCGGGGCCGATACCCTTTCGATCAAGAACTACATCCGTTCCGAGTACCAAAACTACCACATCAAGTACGTCCTGCTGGTGGGTGACCCGTCGGAACTTCCGGGATATGAAGGGTATACCTACTCCTACGGAGCGATCTTCAGTGACTTCTATTACTCGCTTTTGGCCGGTTCGGACGACATTCCCGACATCGCGGTGGGTCGTATCTCGGCCATGACCGACGCACAGGTGGACAATCTCTTGTTGAAGATGATCACCTATGAAGCCAATCCGCCGGCCGGCGATTGGCGGACGAAGGCCTTATTGGTCGCGCATTCTACCCTGACCTATCAGGAATGCAAGGAACGGATTCGAAATGCCGACCAGACCGCGTCTGGAACCTATAGCGTCCTGTATCCCTACTTCACAACTGTGTACGGCGCACAGGGTGGAACCAATGCCGACGTTTCGGCCGCCATCAACGCCGGCCAGCGGGTGGTGAACTACCGTGGCCACGGCGGCACGGCCATCTGGCAGCAGTGGAGCGCCCTCGGTGAAAACTATGACACGCTGGATGCCCGGGCTCTGACCAACGGGGACAAGACCCCGGTCGTTTTCGCCATCGCCTGTAGTTCGGGCCAGATTCAGTGGACCGGTGGCGCCTGTCTGGCCGAGGGATTCACGCTGGCTAACGATGCCGCCTGCGCCTATCTCGGAGCCACCCGGCCGTCGTGGACCACGCCCAACAGCACCTATGATGAACAGATTTTTGCCGCGATCTTCGATGAGGGAACCAACGCCATCGGCAACGCCAGCAACGTCGGCGCGGTGCGGATGATCGCCCAATTCGGGAGTTACGGCCTGGACAACGCCCGCATGTATCTTTGGCTGGGCGATCCCTCCCTGCAGGTCATCTATACCCCGCCGGCGGCGGAGATGATCTGGGTGGACGGCACCTACGGCGATGATACGACCGGAAGCGGCACCTATACCTCTCCGTACCGGACGATCGCCAAGGGTATCGCTATGGCGACCGACTTGGACACCGTTCAGGTCAAACCGGGCACCTATGTCGAAAACATCAACTTCGGCGGCAAGCGGATCATCGTCAACGGCCAGTACGGTCCGGCGATGACCATCCTCAAACCGGCCAATCCATTGCTGTCGACCGTCACCATGACGACCGGTGAAGGGGTCGGAACCCAGTTCTCCGGTTTCACCTTCACCGCCGGCGGCGACTGCTACCCGTTCCTGATCGGCGGCGGGGCCATCCCCGTGATCACCAACCACGTCTTCGATTACAACATTCGCGGCGTGGCGGGCAACAACAAGGCCGTCATCAAGACCACCAGCTCCAACCCGCTCATCACCAAGAACGTCTTCTGCCGCAACGGGGGCATCAGTTGCATCGGGATATGGTCCGGTACCGCCCGCATCATCAACAACACCTTCGACGATAACGCCCGCGGCTTCCTGACGATCTCCGGGCAGGGTATCGCCGAGAATAACATCGTGACCAATTCCTGGCAGTATGGCATTTACGGCACCTGGACGACGCTCGACTACAACGACGTCTACAACAACAATCCCAACTACCAGAGCGCCAATCCGGGGACCCATAGCCTGTCGGTCGATCCCCTGTACCTCAATCGGACAACCCTCAACTTCTTCCTGGATTCCACCTCGGCCTGCATCGATGCCGGAGATCCCGGGGCGTGGTATAATGACCTCGATGGCACGCGCAACGACATGGGCGGCCTCCACGCCATCTATGTCCCCGGTCAAATTTCGACCATCCAGGGTGCGTTGAACGCCGTTGCCAACGGGGACAATATCCTGGTCTATCCCGGAAACTATTACGGGAATTTCGATTTCGGCGGCAAATCCTGCAAGCTGATGAGCACCGGCGGACCGTATGTCACCATCCTCCGGCCCACTGTCAGTACAACCCCGATCGTCAGGATCGTCACCGGCGAGGATGAACGGACGGAATTCTCCGGATTCCGTATCACCCAGGGCGGCGATTACTACACCTTCATGATCGGCGGCGGCGCCCGGCCATTGATCCGGAACAACCAGTTCACGTACAACATCCGCAACGTGCCGGGCAACAACAAGAGCGTCATCCGTACCGACTATTCGCGGCCGCTGATTACCCGGAACCTCTTTACCGCCAACGGCGGCATCAGCTGCATTGTGTTGTATACCGGCGATGCCGAGATCGTCAACAACACCATGTACGATAATGCTCGGGGAATCTGCACGATCACCGGCATGGGGACGGCCAAGAATAACATCATCGTGGGATCCTGGGAGTACGGTGTGTACGGCATCTGGACCGAATTGAATTACAACGATGTCTACGACAACAACCCCGACTACCAAAGCGCCAATCCCGGAGCGGGCAGCATCTCCGCCGACCCGCTGTTCAACCTCGACTATACGCTGGCCGCCGGCTCTCCCTGCATCAATACCGGCGATCCCCGTATTCGGTACAACGATCCCGACGGCAGCCGCAACGATATGGGCCGGTATTGGTACGGTGCGACTCCTTCACCCGCCCAGCCGGTCGCCGAGGCGATGTCGAAAACTGTTGCCATTCCGTATACCTTTGCCTTGAACCAGAACCATCCCAACCCGTTCAACCCGACCACAACCATCGCCTTCACCGTGCCGATTGCCGGGAAGGCCAGCCTCGATGTGTTCAATATCCTCGGCCAGCATGTCCGCTGCCTGCTGGACGGCGAGATCGAGGCGGGAGCGCACTCGGTCGTCTGGGACGGCAGGGATGGCGACGGCAGGAGCGTAGCCAGCGGCATCTATTTCTATCGCCTCCGGGCCGGGACGGAGGTCGATTCCAAGAAGATGATCCTGATGAAGTAATCCCCTACGACCTGCATCGCAGCAACCGGCCCGGGGCTTTGCCCCAGGCCGGTTTTTTATGGGGGAATTCCATCGCCTTCTGGGCAAGCTTTCGGGAATTTGTACCAAAATCGAACACCAAATCCATTCAGCAGTATGGGGAATCGCCGATATAGGAATAAGGATTCCGTTCCGCCCGCGCGCGGGACGTCGAGGGTAGGGTACGACCAAGGAGTGACGATGTCTTCGATTCTGGTCATCGATGATAAAGATTCCATGCGCAAAATGGTCGCGCAGACATTGACGGAGGAAGGGTACAACGTCGAGACGGCCGAGACCGGTCCGGAGGGCATCGAAAAAGCCCGGCTGAAACCGTTCGATCTGGTCATCACCGACCTCAAGATGCCGGACATGGATGGCCTGGCCGTGCTGTCGGCGCTCAAGGAAATCAACACCGAGACGGCCGTGCTGGTCATGACCGCCTATGGGACAATCGAGACGGCGGTGGAGGCCATGAAAAACGGGGCCGTCGATTTCCTGACCAAACCGTTCGACACCCAGCACATGCTGGTGCTGGTGGATAAAGCCCTGCACAGCCAACGGATCGTCGCCGAAAATGAGGTCCTCCGCGAAGAACTCGACACCCGCCTGGGAATGGGAGAGATCGTCGGGAAAAACGAGAAGATTATCGAGGTGATGAAGCTGGTCCAGAAGGTGGCCGTCTCCGACACCTCGGTCCTTCTGCAGGGGGAATCGGGCACCGGCAAAGAACTGTTCGCCCGGGCGATTCACAACCTCTCGCCGCGTAAAAACAAACCGTTCATCCCCATCAACTGTGCGGCCATCCCGCATGAACTTCTGGAAAATGAATTGTTCGGCTCCGAGCGCGGGGCCTACACCGGATCAGTGGCCCGGAAGATCGGCAAGTTCGAGATTGCCGACGAGGGGACGATCTTCCTCGATGAAATCGGCGACATGGACATCGCCCTGCAGGCCAAGCTGCTGCGGGTGCTGCAGGAGCGTACCATCGAACGGCTGGGGGGGACGCGCACGACCAAGATCGACACCCGGGTGATCGCCGCCTCCAATTGCGACCTGAAAGAGCTGATCGGACAGAAACGGTTCCGCGAGGACTTATATTATCGCCTGTCCGTCTTTCCGATCACCATCCCGCCGCTTCGGGACCGCCGCGATGATATCGCCTCGTTGGCCGAATTTTTCGTCCGACGGTATTGCCTGGAGATGAACAAGAAGATGATGTCGTTGTCGCCGGAAGCGCTGGCGATCATGGAAAAATATCATTGGCCGGGCAACGTCCGCGAGCTGGAGAACACCATCGAACGGGCAATCATTCTGGCCGACGGCAAACGGATCAAGCCGGAGCATATGGCCATCCGGTTGTCGACCAACAACGATATCCGCCTGCGCGAGGGGGCCGGTCTCAAGGAAATCGGCATGCAGGCCCAAGCCCAGGCCGAACGGGCCGCGATCATCCGCGTGTTGAATCAGGTGCGCGGCAACAAGCGGCGCTGCGCGCAGATTCTGAAGATCGACTACACGACCCTGTTCGACAAGATCAAGAAGTACGAAATCGACGCCAAACGATAGTCTGTTTTGAGCCGACTGTTTAGCCATCAGTCCAAAAGAAAGAGGCCGGCAACGGCCTCTTTTCGTTTTCGGCCGGAAATAGATCTATAACTATCCGCATAGGAATCGACCGACATTGTATGCCCGGCCGATGTCTGCGTCGGTCGGGATTCAGCTACGCGAATCCCTTCTTGCCGCCAGCCAAGCCGTTGAAATGGTTACCATATCCTCCATTTTTGACTTGACAGAATTCGTTGAATTTGGTTTAATACGGATGCGAAAGGTGAGGAGAGGAGTGCGTCGTGCCCAGAACACCACTCACCAAGATAACGAAAACTTAAGAAATTAACCAGCGGCCCGGATGGGTTTTTTGGCGCTGGTATCGGGCGGGTACGGCCCCATATCAACCAGGCCATGCCCATTTCCGGGATCAACTGCCGTCGTGCGGCCATCACCGCATGACGCATACGCGCCGACGGGGAACCGGGGTTTTCCATCGCCCCGCGCGCGAAGGAGGTAGGGTTATGAGACGAGCAGTTTTCGTCTTAATGGCAATCGTA
>JAAZOE010000069.1 GCA_012797915.1 Candidatus Zixiibacteriota bacterium
ACCGCGTCAGCCTGGAATTATCGCCGTACGATTTAACCCGGGGTCGGATTACCTACCGGCACAAGTGAGTTTCGCCGCCGGGAAGAGGATGAACGATGAAAGTCAAGGCATCATTGAAAAAGCGGTGCGACAAGTGCAAGATCGTCCGCCGCAAAGGCGTATTGCGAATCATCTGCGTCAATCCCCGCCACAAGCAGCGGCAGGGATAGGTGACGCCGGTCATGAATGGAAGTAGGAGGTCCCCGTGGCCCGTATAGCTGGTGTAGAACTGCCGCGCGACAAACGGATCGAAGTCGCCCTCACCTATATTTATGGTATCGGTGAGACGTCGGCCCGGAAGATTCTGGCCATCACCAAGGTCAACCCGGATACCCGGGTGAACAAGCTGACCGAAGAGGACGTGATCAAGCTCCGGAATACGATCGAAAACGAGTTCAAGGTCGAGGGCGGTCTGCGAAGCGAAATCGCGATGAACATCAAGCGGTTGATCGATATCGGTTCCTACCGCGGTCTGCGGCACCGGCGCGGGTTGCCCTGCCGCGGCCAGCGGACCAAGACGAACGCCCGGACGCGCAAAGGCCCGAAGAAAACCGTTGCCGGCAAGAAAAAAGCGCCCACGGCCAAGTAACGATGCAACAACGTCGCTGATTGAGGAGTAGTTGTGGCTGAAGTCAAAAAGAAAGTTCGGACCAAGAAGAAACACCGCAAGGTGGAAATCTACGGCGTGGCGCATATCAAGGCCTCGTTCAACAACACCTTGATCTGCATCTCCGACGCCAAGGGACGGGTGGTCTGCTGGAGTTCCTCCGGCCGGGCCGGCTTCAAGGGGTCGAAAAAATCCACCCCCTTTGCCGCCCAGCAGGCGGCCGCGCAAACGGCCAAAGAGGCCCTGGACCTGGGCATGCGCAAGGTCGAGGTCCACGTCAAGGGACCGGGCGGCGGACGCGAAGCCGCCATCCGCTCCATCTCCGCCGCCGGGCTGGAGGTGGTCAGCATCAGAGATGTCACGCCGATTCCGCACAACGGTTGCCGGCCGCCGAAACGGCGCCGGGTGTAACGGCCGCGGAACCGGCAAGGGAAATGGTTTAGCAATAGAGGAACACGCGAATGGCTCGTTACATTGACGCCAACTGCAAGCTGTGCCGACGCGAGAACGAGAAGCTGTTTCTGAAAGGCAGCCGCTGTCTCAGCGAAAAATGCTCGTTCGAAAAGCGGGCCTATGCCCCCGGCCAGCACGGCCAGAATATCCGCCGCAAGGTCTCCGAATTCGGCCTGCAGTTGCGCGAGAAACAGAAGGTCCGCCGGATTTACGGCATCCTGGAGCGGCAGTTCCGTACCTATTTCGCCGAGGCCGACCGCAAGAAGGGGATCACCGGCGAAAACCTGCTGCAACTGCTGGAATGCCGGCTGGACAACCTGGTCTACCGCCTCGGTTTCGCCCCCTCGCGCAAGGCGGCGCGGCAGCTAGTGCGGCACCGGCACTTCCTGGTCAACGACCGGATCGTCGATATCCCCTCGTTCCAGGTCAAGGTGCATCAAATCATTAAGGTCAAGGAAAAATCCAAGAGCCTCGATGTCATCCATCTGGCGCTCAAGGAAACCCGCGGGGAATCGATCCCCTGGCTGCGCCTCAACAAGGCCGGTCTGGAAGGGGAACTGCTGGAAATCCCGAAGCGGGAGGACATCCCGACGCCGGCCCAGGAACAGCTGATCGTGGAGTTGTATTCCAAGTAAGCGGCCGCGCGGCGACGGAAAAAGGAATTCATTTTTGGGGGATGTGCGAATGAAGTGGAAAAGCCTGACGATGCCCCAAGAGGTCGTCACCAACCAGTCAAATCCGGAGGAAGGGTACGCCCGGTTCGTGATTGAGCCGCTGGAACGGGGGTTCGGGGCGACGGTCGGCCATGTGCTGCGGCGCGTTCTGCTGTCGTCCATCCAGGGAGGCGCTCCGGTGGCCGTCCGGATCGACGGCGTCCTGCATGAATTCGGGGCCATCGAAGGGGTGTACGAGGATATCACCGACATCATCCTGAATCTCAAACAAATCCGCGTGCGGTTCAACGCCGACGAGCGTCGGACGCTGACCTTGAAAGCTAATACCAAGGGCAAGGTGACTGCGGGCATGATCGAGACCAACCCCGACGTCGAGATTCTCAATCCCGATCTTCATCTCTTCGAACTGACCGACAATCGGGATATGGCCATGGAAATCGACTTCGACTACGGTCGCGGCTACGTTATGGCCGAGTACAACAAGCGTGACGACGCGCCGATCGGGACGATCTTTCTGGATTCGCTGTTTTCCCCGGTGGTCAAGGTCAATTACGAAATCGAAAACACGCGGGTCGGCCAGAAGACCGACTACGACCGCCTCCTGCTGGATATCTGGACCGATCGCTCGATCACCCCGGAAGACGCGCTCAGCTTCGCGGCCAAGATCGTCAAGGATCACATGCAGCTCTTCATCCACATCGACGAGGCCATGGAGATCGTCGAGGAGGAAGAGGAAGACGAGGAAATCATCCGCATCCGCACGTTGCTCAAGACCCGGGTCGACGAGCTGGAGCTGTCGGTGCTGTCGTCCAACTGCCTGCGGGCGGCCAACATCCAGACCCTGGGCGAACTGGTCTCCAAGACCGAGGCGGAAATGCTCAAGTATCGCAATTTCGGCCGCAAATCGCTCAATGAACTGACCACCATTCTGGAGGAACTCGGTCTGTCCTTCGGCATGGATATTACCCCCTATGTGGACAAGAAAGCGTAAACGGGTAGGTGGCTGATGAAACACCAAGTGAAGACGAAAAAACTGTCGCGGACCAAACCGCACCGTGAGGCGATGCTGTCGAATATGGCCGTCTCCCTGTTCCTGCACCGAACCATCCGGACCACGGAAATCCGGGCCAAGGAGCTGCGCCGGCTGACCGACCGGCTGATCGTGACCGCCAAAGACAACGATCTGGCGGCGCGGCGCCGGGTGCACCGCATCCTGCGCAACGAAACGGTGGTCAAGAAGCTGTTCGATGAAATCGCCCCGCATTTCAAGGACCGCTCCTCCGGTTTTTCGCGGGTTCTCAAGATCGGCCGGCGTCGGGGCGACGGCGCCGAGCTATCCCTGGTTGAGCTGATGACGCCCAAGCTGAAAGTGGAGACGGCCAAAGAAAAGGGCAAGGAAAAGGACAAGAAAAAGGCCGCGGCCAAGGAATAACTCCAACCGCCGAATGCGGTTCCCTAAACCTGCCGAAAGCGGCCCCCGACGGGGCCGCTTTCTTTTTGGCCCCCGGGTTGGTCGGGTTCGACAGAAAAAACAGTTGCCAGTCC
>JAAZOE010000011.1 GCA_012797915.1 Candidatus Zixiibacteriota bacterium
GGCCGCCTGGACCTGGTCGATTTGGCGGTGGCCACGGGGCCGACCGTTTTCAATCATAACGTCGAAACGGTTCCCCGCTTGTACCCGGCCGTCCGGCCGCAGGCCGATTTCGATCGCTCGCTCCGCGTCCTGGCGCATGTCGCCGAACAGTACCCGCAGATCCGGGTTAAATCCGGTCTTATGGTGGGATTGGGGGAGGATGACGAGGAGCTGGATGAGGTCTTCGCGGCTCTGGCCTCGGCCGGCGTGGCGATGCTGACCATCGGACAGTACCTGCCGCCGTCGAAAAATCATTTCCCCGTGAACCGGTTTTATACACCCGACGAATTCGCCCGGCTCGGCGGTCGGGCCGAAGAACGCGGTCTCCCGCAGGTGGTCTCCGCGCCGCTGGTGCGTTCCTCCTATAAGGCCGCCTCGCTGCTTCCATAATGGGCGGCGGCCCATCCCAAAAATTGAACATTTCCCCCCGGTGAATAAACATATCCCGGCTTCTTCCGATGGAATGAAGAGGGTTTCGTTTATGGCCGAGAAGGAACAGGTACATCGTTTGGTCGTGGTCGATGACGAGGACTACATCTGTAGTATCGTCAAGGAAGCCCTGTCGGCGACGGAGGGATACCAAGTCATCTCCTTTTCGGACCCCCGCAAGGCCACCGAATATCTGGAAAAAAATCACGTTGATCTGGTCCTGACCGATCTGGTCATGGGGGATTTTTCCGGCGTGGAGATTCTGGATCAGGCCCTGCGTTGTCACCCCGATTGCATCGTCATCCTCATGACCGCCTATCCCACGGTCAACAACGCCATCTCGGTCATGCGCCGGGGCGCCTATGAGTATCTGGTCAAGCCGTTCAAGCTGGAGACGCTCCGCAGCGCCGTCCGGAGAGGCTTTGAGCATCAGGCGCTGACCCGCGAGAACCTGCACTTGAAGGAGCAGGTGGCGCTGTATAAACTGTCCGAAGCGATGGGGACCACGACCGATCTGGAATCGAACCTGGCCCTGGTCGCGGAGACGGCCCGATCGATTTTCGGCGGCGGGGCCATCTCCATTCTGGTCAATGAAATCCCCGGCCGGCCGGCCGTCCCGTACCTGGTGCAGGGAAAATCCCCCGACGACGAGACCGAATCGTTTCTGCTGGGAGATCACCCGCTCTGCGCCGCCGCCCTGGAAAAAATGGAGGCCTGTTTCGAAAGCCGGGAGATCAAGGGGCGGACCAAACGGATCCGCTCGCTGGCCGCCCATCCGTTGATCGCCCAAGGCCGGTCGATCGGCCTGTTGAATTTCGTCGCCGAGGACCCCTTCATGCAGATCAAACTGGGGCAGCTGCATCTGCTGTCGATTATCGCCGCCAAGGTGGCCTCCGCCATCGAAAACAACCGCCTCTATAATTACCTGCAGGAATCGTACCTCAAAGCGATCACCGCCCTGGCCAACGCCATCGAAGCCCGCGACGGCTACACCCGCGGCCATACCGACCGGGTAACCGTCCTGGCCGAATTGATCGCCCGCCGGCTGGACTGGGACGACAAGCGGCTGACCGAACTGAAAATGGGCTGCACCTTGCACGATATCGGCAAGATCGCCATTCCCGACGCCATCCTCAACAAGCCGGGGCAGTTGACCGCCGAGGAATGGCGCTGCATGGAAACGCATCCCCAGCTCGGCGTCAAGATTCTCGAGGGAATCGATTTCCTGACCCCGGCCCTGCCCTATATCCTCTACCATCATGAAAAATACGACGGCTCGGGGTATCCCCACCGGATGGCCGGGACCGACATTCCCATCGAGGGACGGCTGCTGATGGTGGTCGACACCTACGATGCCATCGTCTCCGACCGGCCGTATCGTAAAGGGGTCGCCGCCGAGCGGGCCATCGAGGAGCTGCAGCGGTACCGGGGACGGCAATTCGACCCGCTCATCGTCGATATCCTGGTGGCGGTTTGGAACGAGGGAAAAATCGGCAATCTCGGCATCTACGCCGATGCAAGCGATCCGGCTAGCGAATCGGCGCCGGCACGAACGTCAGGGCGAACAGAATCACCGCCCCCCAGCCGATAATCCGATGCCGGCGGTCGAGGGGAGCCTCTTCCTCCCGCACCGGCGGGTGGAACGGCCGTAGTAATATCGCCAGAGCCATCCAGAGCCACCACCCCTTCCAGGTGAATCCCAGGACGAACAGGAAAAGGAGAAAGGCGATAGCCGTTTCTTTCTGCCGTCGGGGAAGCAAGCCATAGATGACATGACCGCCGTCGAGTTGTCCCAGGGGCAGCAGGTTGAGCATCGTCACCAGCAGGCCGACATACCCCGCCAGCGCAATCGAGGACAGATAGATGGTGGCGTCCGGCGGCAGAGCGCCGAAGAACAGCCGTGCCAAGCCCCAGGTGAGGAGGGAATCGCCGAAAATAAGCGCCTCACCGGGAGGCGGCGCCGGCATGACGGTCGAGGCGGCGTACCCCCAGAGCAGGGCCGCCAGCGAGGGGACCGCTCCGGCCAGCGGGCCGGCGGCCCCGATGATAATCAGATCGGCGCGTGTCCGGATGGGGGAGCGGGTGCGGATGATCGCTCCGAAGGTCCCCAGGAAGGTCGGGGCCGGGATGAAGTACGGATAACTCATCTGCACCCCCCGGCGGCGGCCGGCCAGGAAATGTCCCATCTCATGCACCAGCAGGATGCAGAGCAACGTCAGGGTGAACGGCAGGCCCGAGACGAGGAGTTCCTGGCGGGTGAAGACGGCCGGGCCATGTTCGCGGAAAGCGGCCGCCAGCAGAACGGTGAGAAAGGTCAGGGCAAACAGCAGCGAGTTGACCAGCGGCGGACGGCCGATCGAGGCCGCGGCCCGCGAGATGGTCAGGCGGTACTGCTCCCCCTCGCGGGTCAGCCGCAGACGCAGCCGGGCGTCGCCTAACCGCCGATTCAACTCTCCCTTCCAACCGCGCCGATGCAGGCGGGGATTGCCCCAGAAGGTCACCGTTTCCCCGGTCGGTCTCCAGAGGGTGATATCGTAATACTCGAGCAGGACCTTGTAGGCCACCGCGGCCAGATAATCTATTTCGGACACCTCAGGCACAATCGTATCCCAGCGTTCGGCCGCACCGGTCCAAGGGCCGGA
>JAAZOE010000070.1 GCA_012797915.1 Candidatus Zixiibacteriota bacterium
AGCAGAACCCGATTGGACAGCTCCCCGACCTCAGCCACCGCGTTCAGCACACCCATGGTGACATCTTCAAACGGCGCCTCGACCGTGGTCGGCGCTTCTCCGCGGGCAATCAGCCGATACTCGCCGTCCCGTTTTTCGATCAGAATTGATTTGGTGGTCGTTGAGCCGCAATCAGTTGCCAGGATTACGTTTATGTCGTCCAGGTTTTTCTTCAGATCGCCCATGTCGGTTTTCTGCGTCCTTGTCGCTATTCCTTCCGACCCCCCTCCCGCCGCACGCGAACAGATCCGGCTTCGGCTTCCGGGGAAGCTATAAATATATCATTGCCTCACTCTTTTGTCCACCCCTATTTCCCCGGACGCATACCGTCGCCGGCTTGCGCCGCGCCCCATCACACACATGCGCCGCCCGATTCGTCTTGGTTTCTCGGTCCGGCCGCCGTCCGCGGCGGGGAAATGCCCGGCGAAACGGGCGTTTTATATTGTCAATCCCCGGCGGGGGGCATATCATGGTCGAAGGTTGTCATTTGAAGACAAACCAAACGCCGCCTGCGATGTAGAACGGGTAAGTATGGAGACGCTATGATTCATGGTGAACCGGTTGTGGCCACGGTCGTGGGACTGTCCGGAGGAATCTGGGAAATCCTCAGGCAAAATTCCTTTTTCGGACTGCTGATCATTTCGGTGTTGATCATCATGTCCCTGGTATCATGGGGCATCATCATCAATCGCTATCGGCTCTACAAGGAAGTCAACCTGCAATCGCGCAAGTTCGGCGCCCTGTTCACCCGTTCGGCCCAGACGACCGATCTGATGAACAACGTCCGAAACTTCCGCCTCTCCCCCTTGGCGGCGATCTATGCCGCCGGGATCAAGGAAACCGAGGCGGTTCTCGAAGCCAAGGCCGCCCGCAACGGCGAGGCCGAGGGTGTCTTGACGCTGGACGAAGGGGACTTCCGGACGGTGAATCTGATGATGGACAAGACGGCGGCCGAGGAGGTCGGCAAACTGGAACGATATGTCGTCTTCCTGGCCACCACCGCCAACGCCGCGCCGTTTCTGGGGCTTTTGGGGACCGTCGTCGGCATCATGAATTCCTTCTGGTCGATCGGCGAACGGGGCTCGGCCTCGCTGGTCATCGTCGCCCCCGGCATCGCCGAGGCCCTGCTGGCTACGATCGTCGGCCTGGCCGCGGCCATCCCCGCCGTCATCGCCTATAACTGGGCCAACAACAAGCTGAAATACATCACCGACCAGGCCAATAACTTCAGCCTGGAACTGCTGGCCCGCCTGAAAAAGGACAGTTACCGGTGATCCGACGCCACTATCGGCATATGGCCGACATCAACGTCACCAACCTGGTCGACGTCGTGCTGGTGCTGTTGATCATCTTCATGATCACCGCTCCGATGCTCCAGTCGGGAATCGATGTCAACCTGCCCAAGACCAAGGCGGCCACCTATGACCAGCTGGGCGAGGGAATCGTCCTGACCATCGATAAGAAGGGCGGTGTCTTCGTCAACGATATCTGGGTGCGCCTGCCCGATTTCGAGAAGAAGCTTGATGAAGTCATGAAAAGCAAGAACACCTCCTCCGTCTACATCCGCGCCGACAGTAGCGTCGTCTACGGCGAGGTGGTAAGCGTCATCGGCCGCCTGCGGAAAATAGGCGTCGAGTACCTCGGCCTGGTCACCGCTCCGGTCGAAGACAAGCCGGCCCGGAGGAAATGATGGGCATCACCACCCGCGACCTGGCCTACTCCATCGGCCTGCATCTCACTCTGATACTCATGGTGGTCGTGCTGAATCCGTTCGTCGTGGCCCTGCGGCCCAAATTCGACGCCGTGACCGTCAATATCATCTCCCTGCCCCCGCTGGGCGATCCGGCCCTACGGAAAGGAGACCAGCTCAAGGTTTCCGTGCCGCCGAAAACGGTGGAGGACAAGGCGGCCGTGCCGATCGCCACCCCGGAATCGAAAACCAAAACCAAAAAGGCCGACAGCAAGAAGAAAGAAACGGCCAAGCCGGCCCGCGATACCAAGTACAAAGGGGATGCCGTCAAAGGGGACGGCAGCGAAGGAGGGAAAGACGTCACCGGCCAGCTGGGTCCGGGCAGCAAGTTCGGCACCGTCTCGGTCGACAACGCCGGGTTCGATTACCCCTATTATTTCATCCAGGCCTTCGGCAAGATTCAGCAAAACTGGGCCAATCCGGTCGCGGCCAACCAGCCCCTGGCCTGTATCATCTACTTCCAGATTCTTCGCACCGGCACGGTCCTGGACCCGGCCATCGAGAAATCATCGGGAATCGAGGCCTTTGACCGGGCCTGCCTGCGGGCGGTCCAGGCTTCTTCCCCCCTGCCGCCGTTGCCGTCCGATTTCCGCGACGACATCATCGGCATCCATCTCGAATTCCCCTATCAACCATGATATCGACGAGGATTGTTTTGACGATAGACATTGCGCAGATACAAAATCGGATGCGGACGCTGCGGCGGACGACCGGCATCATGGGTTGCCTGGCGGTGATGTTACTGACCGCCGCGTCTCTTTCCTGGGGCCAGGTCAGGGATTACTCCGCCCGCTTGGAGACGAAACGGGGCGTCGAAGTCACCAAGATCGCGGTCGATGATTTCACCCCGGCCGCCGGCAAACTGCTGTCTCCTTCCGATTCGGTGACCCTGACCCGGGTGGCGGAGATTATCCGGGCCGATCTCGATTTCTCCCCGTTTTATGACATCGTCGTGGTCGATTCTTTCTATCTGAAACACATGGAAATGGCGGCCATGACGCTGCTAGGCTGGAGCCAGCTGGGAGCCGAATACGTCGCCCGCGGCGAGGCGGAGTTTTCCGGCTCGGAAATCACCGTCAAATACAAGCTCTTCTACGCCAAATCGGGAATCGAATTCGCCCGCGGCTCCTTCAAGTCGCCGTCGTCCAATTTCCGCCGCCTAGCCCACAAGGTCGCCAACGAAATCATTTACTACCTGACCGGCGAACAGGGGATCTTCGACACCCGCATCTGTTTCGTCTCCGACCGCACCGGCAACAAAGAACTGTACCTGTGCGACTATGACGGTGCCAATATCTACCAGCTGACCGGCAACAAGTCGATCAATATCTCCCCCTCGTTCTCGCCCGATGACCGCAAAATCCTGTTCACCTCGTACATGCGCGGCGACCCGCAGATTTACCAATACGATGTCGTTTCCGGCGCGGTCGACCTGCTGGCGGCCTATCCCGGGGTTAATTCCACCGGCCGGGTTTCGCCCGACGATAAAACGATTGTCTGTTCGCTGACCCGGGACGGCGACTCCGAACTGTACCTGCTGGAACGGTCCGGCAAAATCAAGAACCGCCTGACCTATTCGGCCGCCATCGAATCATCACCCTGCTGGTCCCCCACCGGAAGTGAAATCTGTTTCACCTCCGACCGGACCGGGGGACCCCAACTCTATATCATGGACAAGGACGGGGTCAACGTCCGCCGGATTACGTTCTTGGGCAATTACAACGATTCCCCCGATTGGTCCCCCAAGGGGGACAAGATCGTCTTCGTCAGCCGGGTGGAGGGGAAATTCAACATTTGCACGGTTGATGTCACCGGCGAGAGTTTCCGCGTCCTGACCGAACTGGGGAACAACGAAAACCCGCGCTGGTCTCCCGACGGCAACCATATCGTTTTCTCCTCCACCCGCTCGGGGACGAAGGAGATTTACATCATGGACCGGTTCGGGAACGAGGAACGGCGACTGACCGCTGGCGGCGGAAACACCAATCCGGCCTGGTCCGGGCACAGCCAGTAGGATTTCGCCAAAAGGACGCAAAATATTAGTTGATTTAAACTCGGCCGTTTCGTAGCGTCTTTATACGAAACGACTTGAATCGAAGATTACTGAAAACAAGGAGGAATATAATGAAGAGATATCTGCTCATCCTCGGGCTGATTGCCATCATGTTCATGCCTTATGGCTGCAGCTGTAGAGGGAAGCAGGCGCCGCCGGTGGAGCAGCCGACGCCTGTCGACACCACGCCAACACCACCTCCGCCGCCTCCGCCGCCTCCGCCGCAGGAACCGGCCACCCCGAAAGTCATGGAAAGCGATTTCATGATCGTCTACTTCGACTACGACAAGTCGAACATCCGGACGGATCAGCGCGTGGCGCTCGATAAGAACGCCGAAATCCTGAAAGGCAATCCGGATATCAACATCGAGGTCGAGGGACATTGCGACGAACGGGGCACGGTGGAATACAACATCGCCCTGGGCGACCGCCGGGCGCAGTCGGTCAAGAAATACCTGATCGACCTCGGCATTTCCGCTGATCGCATCAAGACCATCAGCTACGGCAAAGAACGTCCGGCAGTGCCCGGGACCGGTGAAGAGGTCTGGGCCAAGAACCGTCGGGCGGCTTTCCGTATCCGATAACCGGATCGTATGAGATTCGATACACAACCAGGATATCGGGGATATCGCCTCCGGGCGATATCCCTGCTTGTTCTCGGCTTGCTGTTGGCCGGATGCGCCACCAAGCAGGATGTTCTACGGATCGAGGACAAGATCAACCAGGTACGCAACGACCAGCGGCTGTTGAACGCCCGGGTGGAACGGCTGGACTCGATGGTCACCAGCGGTCTGGAACAGGACAATCGCCTGCGGGCGGAAATGCGCGCGGCGATCGATGAAATGATCGGCCAAGGAACGCAGATTCAAGCCCGTATCGATGACCTTCAGCAGTTGGTCTATCGGACCCCCGGTCGTTCCCAGACCAGTTCCGCCATCCCCGCTCCGGTCGACACGACCCGCCGCGTCGATACCGCCAAGGTCGTTCCGGCCGATACTTCGACCGCCGGTACGGCCCCCTCGGTGGATTGCCGCAATATCTGGGACAATGCCTACAAGGATATGCGCCGCGGCCAGTACGATCTGGCCATCTCCGGATTCTCCGATTATCTCAAGTTTTGCCCGGAAGGGGATTTTTGCGACAACAGCCAGTACTGGATCGCCGAGGCCTATTACCAGATGCAGCAGTACCCCAAGGCGATCGAAGAGTATGACCGGCTGCTGAAAAACTACCCCGAATCCGAACAACGCCCGGCGACCTACTACAAGCTGGGACGCAGCTATGAGGAAACGGGAAACAAGAAGAAGGCGCTGGACCATTTCCTGGTGCTCAAGAAAGACTTCCCCAACACCCCCGAATACGAGCAGGCCAAGGAACGGATCGCCACGCTGCAGAAGGAACTCAAGAAGTGAGTCCGGCTCCCCCCAGAATCGTCATTCAGACCCCGGCCCCCGAACCTCGGTTCAGTCGGGGTTTTTATCAGGTGGAAGAAGATTCCCTGTATGTCCCCTTCCACCCGGCGCGAACCTTTTTTTCCTATCTCGATTCGGACGAAATTTCGCTTCAAACCGACAACAAAGGACAGCTGGTTTTCCTGCAACTTCAGCTTCCCCGCGCTTCGTGGAACGTCACTCCGAAACTGGCCTGCCCCGAAGCAACCGTCACCGCCGACATCCGTCTGGTGGATTTCCGGGAACAACTTCCTGCGGTGACGGTGACGGCGACCGCCGACAAGTCGACAGTCCGCCTGGCCTTTGCCCCCGCCTCCACCACTGCGGCCTACCGCCTGACCGATTCGGTGGTGTGCGAAGTCACCCCCGACGCCCGCCTGGCCGCGCTCTGGATCACCGGGATCGAGGACGACCGGGCCGCCGCCGGCATGGCCGCCTGGCGCAAACAGATGAAGACCGGTACCGCCGCCCCCGCCGACGAGAAATCTTCTCCGCGCCGTCGCCCCCGCCCCGCCTGATCATTGTCGAGAACTCCCGTTGCTTGCGCGAATACGGGGTCGGGTGGTGCCCCGGCCCTCCAAGCCTGATTGGGAATTCATGGTCATTGCGAGGAGTCAGCCGCAGGCCGACGACGTGGCAATCCAAAAGACTATCCACCACCTGATCACGCGCTCAGGCAGGCGGGGCAATGTACTTATAGATGCCTTGGAATCGCCAGTACCCGCATGGGGAATCCGTCTGCTTCCGACCGATATAAAAAACGCCGGCCCTTCCGGGCCGGCGTTGGTGTTGCCGCTTTCGACGCCAGCATCGATTTACTTCTTGGCCAACGGCTTCTTCCTGGCCGGTGCCGCCGCCTTCTTCATCGCCGTCTTCTTGGCCTCGGCTTTGGCTGAAGCTTTCGCCTTCGGCTTGACCGACGTGATAACCGGAACCGGCATTTCCTTCACCACCAGCCGCTTGCCAGTCGGTTTGGCCGCACCGCCTTTCTCGCGGATCGCTGCCTGCGCCGCCACCAGCCGGGCGATCGGCACCCGGAACGGCGA
>JAAZOE010000071.1 GCA_012797915.1 Candidatus Zixiibacteriota bacterium
CGTTTGCCGCCGTCGGGGGCAAGCCGGTGTTTATCGACCGGGGGGAAAAAGCGGAGCTGATCGACGCCGACGGCCGTCGGTATATCGACTTCTGCGGCAGTTGGGGGCCGTTGATTCTGGGGCATGCCCATCCGGAAGTGCTGCAGGCGATCACCCAAACCGCCGCCCTGGGGACCAGTTTCGGAGCGTCCAGCCATTTGGAAGTCGAATTGGCGGAGATGGTCATCGGCAAGGTCAAGCCGCTCCAGAAGGTGCGGTTCGTTTCCTCCGGCACCGAGGCGGTGATGTCGGCGATTCGTCTGGCGCGCGGGTTCACCGGCCGGGACACAATCATCAAGTTCAACGGCTGTTATCACGGTCACAGCGACTATCTGCTGGTCAAGGCCGGCTCAGGGCTGGTTACGTTCGGGGAGCCGTCGTCCAAGGGGGTCCCGGCTGATTTCGCGGCCCATACGCTGGTGGCGGACCTGAATGATCCCGATGGTGTCACGGCCCTTTTCAAGAAGCACGGCGATCGAATCGCGGCGGTGATTATCGAGCCGATCCCGGCCAACAATGGATTGTTATTGCAGCGGCCGGAGTTTCTCAAGTTTCTGAGGGGTATTACCATCAAGCACGGCGCGCTGTTGATCTTCGATGAGGTTATCTCCGGATTCCGGGTCGGCTGGGGTGGGGCGGCCGAAAAATACGGCATCGTTCCCGATCTGATGACGTTCGGCAAAGTCATCGGAGGCGGTCTTCCGGTGGGGGCATTCGGCGGCCGGGCGGAGATCATGGACAGATTATCGCCCCTTGGTCCGGTCTATCAGGCCGGGACGCTGTCGGGCAATCCGGTGGCGATGGCGGCGGGACTGAAAACGCTGCAAATCCTCGAACGGGACAATGGGTACGCCAGACTCGAGGAGCTGGGGGCGTATTTCGAGGGGGCGCTGAACGAGGCGTTGAAAAAGGTCACCGCGCGAATTATCCGGGTCGGTTCGATCCTCTGGATTGTATACCAGAAAGAGACGCCGCATCGGGCGGACAAGATCGAAACGGCGGCGATCGACACCTTCAACCGCGACCATCGGGCGATACTGGACCGGGGGGTCTACCTGCCGCCGTCGGGATACGAGGTGATGTTTGTGTCGCTGGCGCATACGAAAGAGATGCTCGATCGGGCGGCGAAGATTATCGGCGAGGTGTCGGGGTCGTAACGGATGTTTTTGAATCATGATCGTCAGCCGGCGCGCCGGGCGCTGGTCATCTTCGTTCTCCTGGTCGTATTCTGTATGGCCCAGCTTTCCTGGTGGATCATTTTCCAGATCAAGGCCGGCGAGACTCAGCGCGAGCTCTGCCTCCGGAACGCGCAGGAGAAAGGGGTCTTGGCGGCCGCCCTGGTCAACGACCGCTTCCGGCGGCTGAGTCATGCCGCCCAACGGATTTATATCCGCAACCTGTCCGATACGGTCCTCATGAGCGGGGAGTTGTATCTTCTGTTGGAGGATCCGGCGATGGCCGGGTACTCGGTGGCGGTCGGCGGCGGCGAACCGGTTATTCGCGGCGGACGGCTCGATTCGACCTTCTATCACACCATCGCCGGCGGCGCGGTGGTGTATTTTAATGCGGCCTACCCGATGGGGGTGATTTCATCGTCGGGTACCGGCCTGTTGTTTTCGGTCTCCGGCCGACACGGCGGCGTCGGGGACCGCTGGGTGACCCCGGAGATGTATGCCGTCTCGCCGGGACTGCTGGCCCAAATCGACGACCGGGCGCGCCGGACGGTCACCATGTTCGCCTTCGAGGGGGGATTTTTCTTCCTGGTGATGCTGGCGGGGGCGTACCTGATTTACCGGACGTTCCGTCGGGCGGAGGAGCTCAAGTTCGCCCAGCATAATTTCCTGCATTCGGTGACCCATGAATTGAAGGCGCCGGTAGCCTCGATCAGGCTGTACGCACAGACAATCATGACCGGCAGGATCGCCCCGGAGCGGGCGCAGGAACTGTGGCCGAAGATAATCGACGACTGCGACCGTCTGGAGGGGCTGATCGACAACGTCCTCGAAGCCGGGCATTTTACTCGTGACGGATACAAGCTTAAATTGAGCCCGACCAACCTGGCCGATGATCTCAACGAATACTTGGACGATCTCACGCCGTTCGTGAAACGGCACGGCGGGACAATCGTCCGGACAATGGTCGACCGGGTTATGGTCGCCACGGATTATCAGGCGTTGCGCCGGGTGGTCACGGCGCTGGTCGACAACGCGATCAAATACAGCCCGGCCGGACGGCGGGAGATCGCCGTGACACTGGAAAGCGACGGCCGTCATTGTCGTTTGTCCGTTCGCGACCGGGGGCAAGGGATAGCTCGGGAGGAACAACCGAAGATATTCGACCGTTTTTACCGGGGTATTGACGACGCCGACCGGCAGGTGCGCGGGACCGGACTGGGGTTGTTTCTGGTGCGGGAGATTGTCGAGGCGCACGGCGGCGAGGTGACGGTTCATTCGGACGGCCGCGACCACGGTTCCACGTTTCTCATCACCCTTCCCGTGGCGGAAGCATGAAGAAGAAAATTTTGGTCGTCGAGGACGACGAACATATTGCCGAAGGTTTGGTGTTGAATCTGGAGGCGGACGGCTACGAGGTCGCTGTCGCCGGGGATGGCCAGAGCGGTCTGGAGATGTGGCGGCGGGGGGCGTTCGACCTGATCGTTCTGGATGTCATGCTGCCCGGCAAGGATGGGCTGGAGGTCTGCCGGACGATCCGGGCCGAGGCGGGCCGGACGCCGGTGTTGTTTCTAACCGCCCGCGACCGGGACGAAGACCGGGTGGCCGGTTTTATGGCCGGGGGGGACGATTATCTGGCCAAACCGTTTAACCTGCAGGAATTGATGCTGCGGGTAGCGGCGATTTTCCGCCGTCAGGTTTGGTACGGCACCGACAGCCTGAAGACCGACCGGTACGAGTTCGCCGGGTATTGGGTCGATTTCAAGACCTATCGGGCCAAGGGGGTCGCCGGAGAAACCGAGTTGTCCCAGAAGGAATGCATGATTTTCAAGTTTCTGGCCGAACATGCCGGGGAGGTGGTCACCCGCGACATGATTCTGGATGCGGTCTGGGGATACAACGTGTATCCCTCCAGCCGGACGGTGGACAATTTTATCGTCCGTTTGCGTAAGCTGTTCGAACCGGACCCCTCGCGGCCGCGTTATATCCATACGATGCATGGGGCCGGGTATCGGTTCACGCCCCAGGGAGACAGCGATGTCGAAGCATGATTTTATACAGGCCGCCTTTGGCCAGCCGCACGAGCGGACGCCGATCTGGGTGATGCGCCAGGCCGGGCGGTATCTGCCGGCCTACCGGGCGGTGCGGGATACGGTGTCGTTTTCCGAGTTGTGCCGCAGTCCGAAACTGATGGCCGAGGTGACCGGCCAGCCGATCGATATTTTCGGATTCGATGCCGCCATTCTGTTTTCCGATATCCTTCTTCCCCTGGAGCCGATGGGGGTCACGGTCACCTATGCCGAGGGAGGACCGACGGTGCTTCCGCCGGTACGCCGTCCCGAGGACGCGCTGGCGTTACGCGCCTATAATCCCGGCGACGAGATGCGGCACGTGTTGGAGGGGGTCCGCGAAATCAAGAAGCGCCTCAATGACGTCGTGCCGCTGATCGGATTCTGCGGATCGCCGTTCACGCTGTTGACCTATCTGGTCGAAGGGGGCGGGTCATCGAGTTTTACCGAGATCAAGAAGTTCATATATAATTATCCCCGCGAGGCGGCGGCGCTGCTGGACAAACTGGCCGACATATCGGGTCAATACCTGAAACGGCAGATCGAGGCGGGGGTCGACGCGGTCCAGCTGTTCGACACCTGGGGAGGCATCCTGTCTCCGCAAGCCTACCGTCAGTTTTCCCTTCCCTACATCAAGACGGTATTCGACATGTGCAAAACCAGGGATATCCCCCGGATATTGTATCTCAATTTCACCCGGCCGTATCTGACGGCGTTGGCGGAGCTGGACTGCGAGGTGGTCAGTGTCGACTGGCGGACGGATCTGGCCGAAGCGACGCAAATTCTCGATGGGAAGGCGATTCAGGGGAATCTCGACCCGCAGGTGTTGTTCGGCCCGGCCGAACTGGTTCGGACGGAAACGCGCCGGATTCTGCAGGTTATGGAAAAGAAGGACGGATTCATTTTCAATCTGGGACACGGTATCCTGCCGAAGACACCGGTGGAGAACGTTCAGGTTTTGGTGGAAACCGTCCATGCCGAGGCGAGGCCGAAGTGAGTGAGAGTGTCGAAAAAGTCAGCCGGGAGTTGTTGAAGAAGTACGACCGTCCCGGGCCGCGATATACCAGTTATCCGACCGCTCCGGAATGGTCGGCCGATTTCGGTCCCGAGGACTACCGGAAGGCATTGCGACAGGTGGCGGCGGAAAACGATCCGTTGTCCCTCTATTTTCATATCCCCTTCTGTAAAGAACGATGCCGATACTGCGGTTGCACGACGGTCATCACCCAGAACAGCGACCGGGTGGAAAAATACTTGGCTCACCTCGACCGGGAAATGGAACTGACGGCATCGCATTTTCCGATACGCAAGCGGGTGATGCAGATGCATTGGGGAGGCGGCACGCCGACCCATCTGACGCTGACGCAGATCGAACGGCTCCATCGGTCGATTGCCGACCGGTTCGAGCTCGATCCCGGCGGAGAGACAGCGATCGAGGTCGACCCGAGGGTGACCTCCCACGAACAGTTGCGGCTGTTGCGGTCTTTGGGATTCAACCGGATATCGCTGGGGGTGCAGGATTTGACCCCCAAGGTACAGGAAGCGATTGGGCGGAACCAGACGGCGGAGGAGACGGTCGCCCTCTTCAACTACTGCCGGGAGATCGGCTTCACCGGGATCAACGTCGACCTGATTTACGGCCTGCCGTATCAGACGGTGGAGAATTTCGCGGCCACCATCGCCGAGGTTATCCGGCTCGGGGCCGACCGGGTGGCGGTGTACAGTTTCGCTTACCTTCCGGATCTTCGTCCGCATCAGCGGCTGATTCTTCCCGGATGGCTGCCCTCGGCGGAGATGAAGTATGACCTCTTCGCCACGGCGGTGGATAAATTCCTCGAGGGCGGGTACGTGCAAATCGGCATGGACCATTTCGCCCGGCCGACCGACGAACTGGCCAGGGCGCTGGAAAAGGGGCGGTTGTATCGGAATTTCATGGGGTACACCACGCGGTCGACCCGCGATTCGATCGGCTTCGGGATGTCGGCCATCGGCGAACTGGCCCATACCTTCACCCAGAACCTGTCCCGGCTCGACGCCTACGGCGCGGCGATCGAGTCCGGCCGTTTGGCGACGTATCGCGGCTGGCGGCTGAGTCCCGACGACCGGATCCGTCAGCAGGCGATTTTATCGCTCATGTGCAATTTCGTTCTCCATTTCGATGATATGGACGCCCGGTTCCAGATTGTCAGCCGCGAATATTTCGGCCCCGAGTTGGGGGAATTGCAGACCTTTATCGATGACGGGCTTTTGACCGTCGATGACGACCGGGTGACGGTGCTGCCGAAAGGACGGATATTCGTCCGCAACATCGCCATGGTGTTCGACGCCTACCTGAAAAAGGACGGGAAGGAAGGCGGGCCGGTCTTTTCGCGGACCATTTAGCCGCAGGCGGGATATCATGATCGATACGCTGCGTCGTCATCCCCGATACCTCGAACATCCGGCCGACCGGTATGATTTCACGGCCGACAAGTGGGGCATCCTGTTTCTGAACATGGGCGGCCCGGAGACGGTCGACGACGTCCGTGAATATCTTGCCAATATCTTTTCCGATCCGCTGATCATCCGCTTGCCGATGTCGTGGCTGCTGCAAAAACCGCTGGCCCGGTTTATCGCCTCGCGCCGCGCGCCGAAAGTGGCCCGACGGTATCATGAAATCGGGGGCGGGTCGCCGCTTCTCAAATGGACGCTTTTGCAGGCCGATGGCGTAGAGGAGATTTTAAAGGAGAAGTATCCGGACATCGAGACCTTTGTCGGGATGCGGTATCTCCGGCCGTATATCGGCGCGGAACTGGACACGGCCCTGCTCACCGGGCGGAGGCATATCGTCCTGATGTCGTTGTATCCGCAGTATTGTCTGGCCACGACGGGGACGGCGGTCGGCGAGGTGATTCGCTGGCTGGACGACAACCCGGAGGCCGATCTGACGGTATCGCTGATCGACGGGTGGCATGACCGTCCGGAATATATCGCCTTGCTGCGGGAGCGAATCGCCGGAGCAATGGCGCAGGTAGACGGGACGCCGGCCAAGCTGGTCATATCCGCGCATGCCATCCCGCAAAAACTGGCGGATTCCGGCGATCCGTATCTGGAACAGGTTCGTCGAACGGCCGCGCTGGCGGGAGCGGGGTACGATACTATCCTGACGTTCCAATCCCGGACCGGTCCGGTGGCTTGGGTCGGGCCGGATACGCTGGAGACGGTCAAGACCCTCGGCCGGCAGGGAGTCAGCGACCTGGTGGTGCTGCCGATCAGTTTCGTCTCCGATCATATCGAGACGCTGCATGAGATCGATATCGAACTGCGGGAAGCGGCGCTCTCTTCCGGTGTGCAACGGTTCGTACGGACGGAATCGTTCAACGACGATCCGAAATTCGCGGCCTTTTTGGCCGGATTGGTCGAAGAAAAAATCACGGGAAAGCGTCCGGCCTTATGAAGAAGGTCGCGGTCATCGGCGGCGGCATTTCCGGTCTGGCGGCGCTGCATTTTCTGGTTTCCCGTCACGGGGCCGATATCGAGCCTGTCCTTCTGGAAAAAGAGAACCGCCTGGGCGGTACCATCGGCACCGATCGGATCGACGGATACGTGTCGGAATGGGGTCCCAACGGGTTTCTGGATCGGGTGCCGTTGACCCTGCACCTGGTCGACGAACTGGGAATCAACGACAAGCTGGCTCCGGCCGAATCCCGTTCCGGCAAGCGGTTCATCTATGCCCACGGGCGCCTTAACGAAATTTCGCCGTCGCCGGTGAAGTTCATGACGTCGCCGTTGTTATCGGTTTTGGGGCGTCTGCGTCTGGCGATGGAGCCGTTTGTCCGGCAGAAGCGGGACTGGGAGAACGAGGAATCGGTGTTCGATTTTGCCGCCCGGCGGATCGGGCCGGAGGCGGCCCGGACGCTGATCGATCCGATGGTCTCCGGTATCTTCGGCGGCGATGCCCGACGGCTTTCGCTGGCTTCCTGTTTTCCGATCATGGTGCAGATGGAGAAGGAATATGGTTCGCTGGTCCGTGCGCTGATCGCCCGGATGCGGCAGGCCAAACGAGCGGGCGGGAAAAAGGCCGGTCCCGCCGGGCCGGCCGGGCATCTGACCTCGTTCGCCGGCGGTCTGCAGACGCTGATCGACACGCTGGGGACCCGGTATGCCGCGCGAATCCGGCTTGGTCATGACGTCACGGGGATTTTCCGCGCCGACGGCGGGTACGCGGTCGAATGCGCCAATGGTTTCGCGGAGCGGTTCGACGCCGTCATCTGTTCGTCCCCGGCGTATGCCGCGGCGGCGGTGGTCGCCGGTCTGGATCCCGGGGTATCACATATCCTGAAACAGATTCCATACACGTCCATCGCCGTGGTCTGCCTGGGCTACAAACGGGAGCAGGTCGGGCATGATCTCGACGGTTTCGGATTCATCATTCCGAGGTTCGAAAAGAAGCGGATCCTGGGAACCATCTGGTCGTCGTCGATTTTCCCCGGTCAGGCGCCGGCGGGAGCGGTCCAGATGCGTACCATGGTGGGCGGGGCGACCGACCCGGAGGCGGCGTGGATGTCCGACCAGCAATTGCTCGATATCGTCACCGCCGATCTCCGGCCGATGCTGGATATCACCGGGATGCCGTCCTACGTCCGCATCTACAAATATGAGCGGGGGATCCCGCAGTTCGTGCTCGGCCATCCGGCCCGCATGGCCGCGATGGATGAACGTCTGTCGCGGTTGCAGGGGCTGTTCTTCAACGGCAATGCCTACGACGGCGTCGGCCTCA
>JAAZOE010000072.1 GCA_012797915.1 Candidatus Zixiibacteriota bacterium
CGTTTCCTGCTCGAACGTACGGTCGAGTTTGAACCGTCCATCCGGGGGAAATTGCGGCTCATCCCATTCGGCGTCAATATGGCCGTTATCCCTGAGGGAAAAGCCCATGATCCTTCCGATCCGACCGTTCGGATCATCTTCGCCAAAAGCTATCTCTCTCACTATGCTCCTGACCTGGTCCTTGATGCATTCGCCGCCGCCGTAAAGGAATATCCGCATTTGACGCTGACCATGCTCGGCGGCGGACCCTTGCGTTACCGGCTTGAAACCCAGGCCATCGCGCTCGGAATCGCCGATATGGTTGCCTTCCATGACCGTGTCGATCCGGAGGAATCGCTCCGCCTCATCGCGGAGGCCGATATCATGGTCATGCCGTCCCGCCGCGAATCGTTCGGCGTGGCCGCAGTCGAGGCGGCCGCCTGCGGTGTGCCGGTCATCGCTACCAACGTCGGCGGCATACCGGAGGTCGTGGAAGACGGTGTCAGCGGCGTTTTGGTTCCTCCCGATGATTGCCGCGCCCTGACAAATGCGATTCTCCGACTGGCCATTGACCGCGATCTGCGAATCGCCATGGGACGAGCCGGCCGGGCCATCGCCGGGCAGCGGTTCGACCTTAAGGATAATCTGGATCAACTGGAAGCGCTTTACCGGGAGGCTCTGCAAGCCCCATGAAGATTCGTTTCGTCACCCTTTACTACCCGCCGGAAGTCGGAGCCGCCCAACGGCGCATTTCGGAACTGGCCCGCCGCCTCAGCCTCCGCGGCCACGAGGTCACCGTCCTGACCGGTTTCCCCAATTATCCCAGCGGGATCAAGCCGGAAGGGTACCGGGGCAGATTCACGATGCGGGAGGAAATCGACGGCGTCACCATCGTTCGCGTCCCGCACTACATCGCCCCCAACCAGGGATTCGTCCGGCGGCTGGGCATCCACCTGTCGTTCGCCTTTTCGGCCTCGCTTTGGACGTTGTTCCACAAGCGGCCCGATATCATCTATCTCGAATCGCCGCCGTTGTTCAACGGCTTCATCGGCCTCGTCTCCCGATGGATTCGCCGAACGCCGTATCTGTTCAATGTGGCCGATCTCTGGCCGCAGACGGCCATCGAACTGGGGGCGCTGAAAAACAAATGGATTATCGCTGCTTCCCAAAAACTGGAACGGTTGTTCTACAATCAAGCGCGGACCGTCCTGGCCGTCACCGATGGTATCCGCCGTTTTATCCTGAACATGGGGTATCCCGAAAATAAAGTCGCCTTGATCACCAACGGCGTCGACCACACCATCTTCTCCGATGCCGTTCCACCCGACCCGGCCGTGCTGGAACTCAAGCGGGAGGGGTCGATTGTGGCCCTCTATGCCGGCACCCACGGCATGGCCCATGCCCTCGGGGGAATCCTGGAAGCCGCCATTCGTCTTCGCCAGGAAAAAATCGTCTTCCTCTTCGTCGGCGATGGCCCAGAGAAAGAAAAGCTGGTGCAGAAGGCAACCGAGGAACATCTGGATAAGGTTTATTTCTGGGCACCAAGACCGCAGGCCGAGATGCCGGGCATCCTCCGGGCCGCCGATATCGCCGTCATTCCTCTGCGCGACCTGCCTCTGTTCGATTCGGCCATGCCCTCGAAATGTTTCGAGGCCCTGGCCGCCGGGGCGCCGGTCATGCTTTCCGTGCGGGGGGAGATGGCCGACCATGTCCGCGCCGCTGGGTGCGGGGTCACCGCC
>JAAZOE010000073.1 GCA_012797915.1 Candidatus Zixiibacteriota bacterium
CAACGTGGACGCCGGCGGGATGGAGTTGGGGACCGACCCGGCGGTGATGGGACGGGTGCTGGCAGCGGTGCGGGAGGTCACCTCCCGGCCGATCATCGTCAAGCTTTCCCCCAACGTGACCTCAATCGTCACCATCGCCAGAGCGGCCCAAGCCGGCGGGGCGGCGGCGGTGTCGTTGATCAACACTCTGGTCGGCATGGCCATCGATACCGAGACGTGGAAACCGCGTCTGTCGAACGGTACCGGCGGGCTTTCGGGTCCGGCCATCCGGCCGGTGGCGGTGGCCATGGTGTACAAGACCGCCCGGGTGCTCGATATTCCGGTCATCGGCATCGGCGGTATCGCCGACTGGACCGATGCGGTTGAGTTTCATCTGGCCGGGGCGACGGCGATCCAGGTGGGGACGGCCAATTTTATCGAACCGGATGCCACCATGAAAATCATCGCCGGTCTTTCCCGTTACCTGGCCGCCCGCAAGCTGGCGGCCGTCACCGAGATTATAGGGCAAGTCAGGATACCATCATGAACGCGCGTGAAAAACTGATCGCTTCCTGCGAACGGACCAAATCGCAGCTCTGCATCGGCCTGGACATCGACCCCAAGCGGGTTCCCAAAAGCTGCGGCGAAGGGGTCAAAGGGATGTTCCAGTTCGCCATGAAAATCATCGCCGCCACCGCCGACATCGCCGCGGCCTACAAGCCGAACATGGCCTTTTTCGAGGCGCTGGGACCGGAAGGCTTGTCGCTTCTGAAGCATATCATCGGACGGATTCCCCCCGAGGCGGTGATCATCCTCGACGCCAAACGGGGGGACATCGGCAACACCGCCGAGTTTTACGCCAAATCGGTGTTCGACCTCTTCAAGGCCGACTGGACCACGGTCAACCCATACATGGGGTATGATTCGGTCAAGCCGTTTTTGGAGCGCAAGGACAAGGGGGCGTTCATCCTCTGTCTGACGTCCAATGCCGGGGCGCAGGATTTCCAGTGGCAGGAGATCGACCATGTGCCGCTGTATCTGCACGTGGCCCGCAAAGCGGCGGCCTGGAACAAGGACGACACCTGCGGCCTGGTGGTCGGAGCCACCTACCCGGATCAGATCGGTCCGATTCGGGAGGCCGCCGGTGACATGCCGCTGTTGATCCCCGGTATCGGGGCGCAGGGGGGGGACCTCGAGAAGGCCATCCGTTTCGGAACCGCCAACTTCACCAAGCCGGCGGTGATCAATGTTTCCCGCGGCGTACTCTATGCGTCGGAGGGGGAGGATTTCGACAAGGCGGCGCGGAACGAGGCGATCCGCCTCAATGACATCATCAGTCGTTTGAAGAATACTCCGGCGTAACCTCGGGCGTCGCCGACGACTCCTTCTTCGCCTGACGGCGGACGATCAGGGAACGGATATAGGCTTCCGCTTCGGCGCGCGTCCCAAAGATGTGCGGATCGTCTTCCATAAAATCCATATACCCGCGGCGGACGGCCAGGCGCGTTATCTGATGCCCGAAGCGGGCGACGCCGTTGGGAAAGGCGTAGGCGGTATAGATATCGGCGGCCAGACGGCCGTACGATTGGCTCAGTTCCGGCGGGATGACCAGATTTGTCACGTCGATAATCATGTACATCCGGCCGGACCCGCTGTGGCGCCGCATCTCCGCCCGAATCGCCTCCATGACCGCGGTCAGCCGTTCTTCGGTGGTTATGCCGACGAACCTGGTTCCCCGAAGATGGAGGATGCGGCTGTCCTCGTCGAATTCAAAGCGGAGATGCTTGGTGATTTCCATACTCGACTCCCGTTGGTCCACGTTCGGCCGAAACCCCGTCGACGAACGCATGCACTTGTCTCTAAACTACCCCCCGCCCCCAAACGCCCCCGTTCGACGGTCAGGCCGTTTCCGGCGGAGAGGGACAAACCGGTTCGGATCGTTCGGTTTGACGGCGGGCGATCAGGCAGCGGATATAGGCTTCCGCTTCGGCCCGCGTCCCGAAAAGATTCGGATCCCTTCCCAATTGATCCATGTATCCTCGGCGGACGGTGATGCGGGTGATTCGATGTCCATGCCGGGCAATACCGCCCGGAAAGACATATGTATCGGCGATCTGCCCGGCCAGAAGGCCATAGAGTCGGCTCAGCTGCGGTTCAATGATCAGGTGATTCATATCGATTATGATATAGATTCGTCCCGAGGCCAGATACCTGTCCAAATATTTGGCGAAGGCACCCATGATCTCTTTCAAGTGCCGTTCCGTTCTGATGTAAATCGAGTCCTTAGGTGCCATTTGCAGGATTCGCGTATCGCCCGTGAATTCGAAATGGTATAACTCGGTTATTTCCATCATGCCCCCAGAAATTGGTCGAAGGGGTCCTACCATCGACCACCTATTATGGTTATGTGCCCGTCGTTTCCGATTCCCCAGTGACCGAATCGACGGGCGCAGCCGATTCCCTGGAGGTCTCATCGCCGGATACGGCTTGGTGAACCTGTCTCTGGGCGATCAAGCCCTTCAAATAGGCCAGCGCCGCTTCGTACGATTCGAAGAGATTGGGGGTCCCGCCGAGATACTCCTGGTGGGCAAGTTGAGCATTGATGCGCGATATCTCGAAACCGTAGCGGGCGATTCCTCCGGGGTACAGGTACTTCTCCATCATCGCCTTCATCCAGCGGGAGTATTCCTCCACTTCCTTCGGCTCGATGATGATGGTGGAGTAATCGGTCAGCAAATATCCCCGGCCGTCGCCGAGGAATCGTTTTATGATCGCTTCGATCCGGCGGGCCAAAATCAATCCCTCGTTCAGATCGGCCGGCCGGATCGGAGTCCGGGCGGTCAAATGAACAATCCTCGTTTCCGGATCGAATTTGACGATCAATTCTTTAGGATCGAACATGCACCCTCAGTATGCCGTTACGGTTTAGGACTGGCTATCTTTCGCTTCGGCAAAAGCGGGTATTTTTTTACCACGGAAAAGGGACTATTTCCGTCATGATTGCGGGGATGTCATTGATACAAACCAAAATGCGACGGGGGAAGTAATATGTATCTTCTGAGGAGGGAGACCAAGGCGGTCTCCCTGGCCATACTTTCCGCCGAGGGGTTATTTCCCTTTGGCCGCCGGAGTCTCTGCGGGCGCCGCCGGGGCAAACCCCAGTTTAACCTTCACCGCCTGCTCGATTTGGTCGGATAAGTCATCGTTTTCCTCGAGGAATTTTTTCACGTGTTCCCGTCCCTGGCCGAGCCGTTCGCCGCCATAGGAGAACCAGGCGCCCGATTTTTCGATGATGTTTTCCCGGACCCCGATATCCAGCAGTTCGCCGATTCGGGAGATGCCGAGGCCGTAGGTGATGTCGAATTCAGCTTCCTTGAACGGCGGAGCGACTTTGTTTTTCACCACCCGGACGCGGGTCCGGTTGCCGACGACATCCTCCCCCTCCTTGATCGAGGCGATTTTGCGGATGTCGACCCGGACGGTGGAATAGAACTTGAGGGCGTTGCCGCCGGTGGTGGTTTCGGGGTTGCCGAACATGACGCCGATTTTCATACGAATCTGGTTGATGAAGACGACGCAGGCGCGCGACTTGGAAATCACGCCGGTCAGTTTGCGCAGGGCCTGGGACATGAGCCGGGCCTGCAGACCCATATGGGCATCCCCCATCTCGCCTTCGATTTCCGCCCGCGGCACCAGCGCGGCCACGGAGTCGATGACGGCGATATCCAGCGCCCCTGAGCGGACCAGCGTTTCGGTGATTTCCAGCGCCTGTTCGCCGTTGTCGGGTTGGGCGATCAGGAGGTTGTCGATATCGACCCCCAGCGCCCGGGAGTATTTGGGATCGAGGGCATGTTCGGCATCGATGAAGGCGGCCGTGCCGCCGCGCCGCTGGGCTTCGGCGATGGCGTGCAGGGCCAGGGTGGTCTTGCCCGATGACTCCGGGCCGTAGATTTCGATCACCCGGCCGCGGGGATACCCGCCGACGCCGAGGGCCATATCCAGCCCCAGCGACCCGGTCGGTATGACCTCAATTCCGGAGGCAATCCCCTCGGAGCCGAGTTTCATGACCGAACCTTTCCCGAATTGTTTTTCTATCTGGGCGACCGCCGCGTCCAGCGCTTTCTTCTGGTCTGTACCCTGAAGTGCCATATCCTCTCACCTTTATCTTAAGATTTTTTGTTCCAGTGTTTCATATATGGGCCCGCCGGGGGTCAAGGTCGACTTGACCAAGGCGATACGGTCCAAGATAATCGAATCGGCCGGCGGATGCAACTGTTCAGCATAAGTCGCCAGGGGGGCGGCATCGATCGGAAACTTGATTCGTCCCAGGGTCAAATGAGCCGAAAAGGGACGCTTTTCGGGTTCGCATCCCAACGGTTTGAGTTGTCGATTCAATTGCGAGGCCATCTCCGCGGCCGGTTCGATGCCGCGCAGGCCCACCCAGACCACGCGGGGATTTTTCAGGTTGGGGAATCCGCCCATCCGGTCGAGGGAGACGGTCAGCGGTTTCTTTCCTGCGGCGACGGCCTCCAATACTTGAGCAATGGGGCCGATGTTTTCTTCCTTCGTTTCGCCGATGAATTTCAGGGTCAGGTGCATATTCTCGGCCGTCACCCAGCGGACTCCTTTCACCCGCGGTTTGAGGTCGGCGATGATATCCTCGAGGACCTTTTTGATCTCGTTGGGTAGGAGCAGGGCGATAAACAACCGTACCATGACTGCCGTTTTCTCCGTCGCTTTCTCTCATCTCATGAGAGAGGTACTATTTCGGCCGCCGAAGCACCATCACATTTTTCGCTGTTTACAATTGTGCCACCGCCCGGCGGACCATATCCAGAGCGGCCAGGACCGTCCGTTCCCGGACAATTTCCCGGTCTCCCCCAAGGAGTAATTTCCTGGAGAGGGTTTCCTTATCGGTCGCCAGGCCGATGAAGACCATCCCGACCGGTTTGTCTTCGGTACCGCCGTCGGGACCGGCCACCCCGGTCACGGCCACACCGATGGAGGCGCCGGTGAGCTGCCGGACGCCGGCGGCCATCGCCTCGGCGGTTTCGGCCGAGACGGCGCCAAACGAATCGAGGGTCCCGGTCGGCACTTTCAGGAAACCGACTTTAATGTCATTGGCATAGGCGATCACGCCGCCCAGGAAATATCGTGACGACCCGGGTACGCGGGTGATCCGTCCCCCCAGGAGTCCGCCGGTGCAGGATTCGGCGACCGCCAGAGTCAGTCCTTTTTCCACCAGCATGTCGCCGATGACCGCCTCCAGTTCCCGGTCGTCCTCCGTGAAAACCGCGTCGCCTGCCAGGGTGCGGATGGTCCCAGCGGTTTGGCTCACTGCCGCCCGGACCTCCTCGCGGACTGTCCCGGTTCCTTTGATGGCCAAATCGACTTTGCCATACGCCGGGAGGTAAGCCAGGGAGACACCCTCGGGGAGTTTCAGACCGGAACGGAATTTTTCCGCCAGCACCGATTCGGGGACACCGACAGTTCGCAGGAGGTGGCGGACGATGACGCGGTCGCCGCTTCGCTCGCGCAGCTGCGGAATCAACTCCTCGACGGTCATCGTTTCCATCTCGGCCGGCACGCCTGGCATTGAGCAGAAGAATTTCCCGTGTTCATCGATCACGATTCCGAGGGCCGAGCCGGTGCGGTTGGCCAGGAAGGTGGCCCCCTGCGGCAGAAGCGCCTGGTTCTGGTTGATCGACGGCATCTTGAGGCCGCGGGCTGCGAAACGGTTTTCCAACTCAGTCAGGATGTTTTCGTGGAAGATGAGGTTGCGCTTGAAGACCTTGCAGATCGCCTTCTTGGTGATATCGTCGTCGGTGGGACCCAACCCCCCGGTGGTGATGATGATATCCGCCCGGCGCAGGGCCAGGCCGATCGCCTCCTCCAGGCGGTCCATGTCATCGGCAGCAGTGCTTTTATAGCGGACCTCGATACCGATCTCATCCAGTTTGCGGGCCACAAAGGCGGCATTGGTATCCACCCGGGAGCCGCGCAGGAGCTCATCGCCGATCGTCAGTATTTCTGCAATCATACCATCATCCCCAGCATGATACGTCAAAAACCGAACCAGTGCAGGTGCCGAAGCGCCGCCACTCCGATCCGGCAGGTCAGGTTGACATAGACCGCCGCGAAGACATCATCGAACGTTACCCCCCATCCGCCGGGGAAGCGTTCGCACCGGTCGGCGGGGTATGGTTTAATGACGTCATAAAAGCGGAAAAAGACGAATCCGGCGATAAAAACATCAAGCCGCGGCGGCAGAAAGAGCAGGGTGATGAACATCCCGGCCCATTCGTCGATGACTATCTTCTTGGAATCGTGCCCCAGAACTGCTTCCGCCAGTCCCGCCGACCAAACCGAAATCGCGGAAGTCAGAATTGCCGCCGCCGCCATGGCATACGGATTTTTAAACAGGAACCAAGCCAGCGCCCAAGCCGGAATGGTCCCGAAGGTGCCGGCGAAGATCGGGAAATAGCCGGAATAGGCCCCGGTGGCGATGAAGGTCGTCAGTCGTTTCATTTCAAGACTGCCTTGAGGGTCGAGCCGTTCTTGATGAGGTAGTCGATGCCGGTGCCGACGGTGACGACCATGGTCGCCAAGACCAGCCAGTCGAAGGTTATGGCGTAGACCGGGGAACTGAGGAAGTGCGTTTCGTACCCCATCGCCTCCAGTACGGTCTTGAGGTTGATATACAGAAGGATGACCACGATGGTCACCATCTGCAGGACCGTCTTGAACTTGGCGGTCGGGGTGGGGGAAATCACCAGTCCCCGGTAGGCCGCCAGCGAGCGCAGGCCGGTGATGAAGAACTCCCGGATGATGATCAGCATGATCATCCAGGCTTTGACGTAGCCGAGGGCGGCGAAAGAGATGAAGGCGGTGGAGGTCAGGATTTTGTCGGCCAGAGGATCCACGAATTTGCCGAACCCGGTGATAATACCGTACTTGCGGGCCAGATAGCCATCCCACAGGTCGGTCAGGGCAGCGAAAGTAAAAATCACCAGCGAAACCACCCGGGCGTAGACGTTGTCCATCAGGAAGAAGAACATGAAAACGGGGGACAAAATGATCCGGAGCAGTGTCAGTTTATTGGGGGTGTTCATAGTTCTCTCGCCTTGGATGGGAAAGTACGGCATTCGGCCGGGGGTGTCAAGGCAGAAGGGATGGGATGAGAACGGAAGCGATAATCGAGGAGACGATGGCAGGGGCGGCGCGGAAAAAAATATCCCAGACTAGGTTTCCCCAGCCTGGGATGACGATGTTAGGAAGAATCCACTACTGCAACACTTTCCGTTGCATGTCCATTATACGTAATCTTTTGGAGATGTCAAGAAAAAACTTGCCATTTAAAATATGGGGTTGAAGGACAAAACCGCAGGCCCCGGTGAGTGATTTTCCGGCTTACGGGATACGGGGGCCGATACAGCCCGCGCAAGATATTATCCGGTAATAAATTGCGGTGTTCTGCCTGATTGGGGAGTTGTGTTATTGGGCGCTTCTTGAGACGTTGTGTTGGATTGGAAAGTCATAGCCGGTCAATTTGCTGCGGATTGCCGATTAATGCCGAATGGTGAGAGGCGGGATGCGGCCTCGCAATGGAATCCGAATACGGTCTGAGGGAACAGCATGCAATTTGCCCCTCTGGGTCGGTCGCACGGTCGGAAATTGGGGGTGATTTTGCCTTGACAAGGTTTTCTGCTGACCGTTTATTGGCCTAACTTATAGGGAAAGGAATCTCTTGCGCCAGAAACCGGAAAACGCTTCCACGACTGCTGCCGATTTGTTCACCAAGTGTCGTGAATTCACTGCCGCCAAAGAGGTTATGGCGGCCGGCCACTACCCGTATTTCCGGCCGATTTCATCGGCTGTCGGTGATGAGGTCGTGGTCAACGGCCAGCCGATGATCATGATCGGTTCCAACAACTACATGGGGCTGGTGGGACATCCCAAGGTCAAGGAAGCCGCCGCCCAGGCCGCCTTGAAGTACGGCTCCGGCTGCACCGGTTCCCGGTTCCTCAATGGGACCCTCGACCTGCATGTCGAGTTGGAAGAACGGCTGGCCAAATTCATGAAGCGGGATGCGGCGTTGGTCTTTTCGACCGGCTTCCAGACTAATCTGGGAACTATCTCCTGTTTGGTTTCCAAAGACGATATCATCGCCATTGACCGCTCCAACCACGCCTCGATCGTTGACGGGTGCCGGCTGGCCTACGGCAAGACGGTCAAATACGCCCACAACGACATGGACGACCTGGCCCGGGTGCTGGGAATCGTATCGCAAAACGGCCTGCGCGGCGGAATCCTGATCATCTCCGATGGAGTTTTCTCCATGGAAGGGGATATCGTCGATCTGCCCAAGATGCGGGAGGTGGCCGAGCGATTCGGGGCCCGGATCATGCTCGATGACGCCCATTCGATCGGCGTATTGGGTCAGGGAGGCCGGGGGACGGCCGAGCATTTCGATATGATCGACCGGGTGGATATCACCATGGGGACCTTTTCCAAGTCGTTCGCCTCCCTGGGCGGATTCATCGTTGGCGACGCCGACGTGATTCACTACGTCAAGCATATTTCGCGGGAGCTTATCTTTTCCGCCTCGATCCCGCCCTCCTCGGCCGCGGCCGTGCTGGCCGCGCTGGACATCATCGAGAGCGAACCGGAACGCCGCCAGCGGCTCTGGGCCAACACCCGGAAGATGCATCAGGGATTCCGGTCGCTGGGGTTCGACATCGGGACAACCGAGACGCCGGTGGTGCCGATCATGGTCGGCGACGACACCAGTTGCTTCAAGTTCTGGAAGGGGCTCACCGACGAGGGGATTTTCGCCAACGCCATCATTCCTCCGGCCGTGGCCCCCGGCATGTCGCTTATCAGGACCAGCTATACCGCCACGCACACGGACGCGCAACTGGACCGGGTTTTGGAAACGTTTGCCCGGCTGGGCAAAAAATACGGTATCATCTGACCTTGGAAGTTATCAGCGCCAAAGGCGACATCGAAATCCTCGAGGCCCGGACCGCCTCCGACATCACCCGGTTTATCAAAGTGCCTTTCGCCATTTACGGCGACGATCCGAACTGGGTGCCGCCGTTGATCGTCGATCGACAGGCCTATTTCGACCGGGTCGAGCATCCCTTTTACCGCACCGCCAAGGTCCGGTTTTTCCTGGCCCGGCGCGGGGGGGAGCTGGTCGGGCGGATCGCCACCTGCATCAACTACACCTATAATGAATTCCACATGGAGAAGACCGGTTTTTTCGGCTTCTTCGACGTCGTTAACGATTACGAGGTGGCCGAGGTGCTGCTCAAGGTGGCACTGATCACGATCAAGGCCGAGAAGATGACGCAGATGATCGGGCCGGCCAATTTCTCGACCAATTACGAGGTGGGGATGCTGGTCGAGGGGTACGACTCGCCGCCGGTGATCATGATGACCTACAACAAGCCATACTACAACGATTTCGTTGAACGATTCGGCCTGAAAAAAGTCAAGGATTTGCTGGCCTTCCGGATCGATACCGCCTCGCCCATCGATCCCCGGCTGATCCGGGTGGCCGAACGGGTCCGCGAAAAGGAGAATATCCGTCTGCGGACCCTGCAGATGAAGCATTTCGACGAGGAAGTGTCCTTGATTCACCGGATCTACAATGCGGCTTGGTCGCGCAATTGGGGGTTTGTCCCGATGTCGGACGATGAGTTCCGGCATATGGGCAAGGACCTCAAGCAGGTGGTCGATCCCGAAATGGTCCTTATCGCCGAGGTGGACGGCCGGCCGGTCGGGTTTTCGCTGGCTTTGCCGAATTTCAACCAAGTCCTGCCTCACGCCCGCGGACGGCTCTTCCCGACCGGACTGTTGAAAATCCTCTGGTACGCCAAAGTGAAAAAGGTCATCGATTCGGTCCGCATCATCACCCTGGGGATCATCCCCGAATACCAGAAACGGGGCATCGACACGCTGATGTATCTGGAGACGTTCACCAAAGGTCCGACCCGGGGGTATATGTGGGGCGAGATGAGCTGGATTTTGGAGGACAACGTCGCCATGGTGCGAGCCAGCGAGCACCTGGGCGCGGCCGCCTATAAAAAATATCGCATGTACGGGATGCTGTTATGAACGTGCGGATGCGCCGCCTGGTCACGGCCGTCCTCCTGACGGCCGCGCTGACGGCCGTCGGGTTGACGCTCGACGGATGCAAGAAAACCTACCTGCAAATCGCCGAAGAACCGGCCGGCGCTCCGGCGCTTCGTTTCACCATCGACCAGGCCTCTCACGAACCGATGCGGGCGATACAGGTGACCGAGGGGCGCTACTCAATCATCGCCGGCGAGGGAACCGTCCTTTTCATCGAAGGAAGCTCTTCGGCGTTGGGTCCGGGGGAGGCGGGCGTAGCCACGATGGATTACCATCGGACGGTCCGCCTATACCTGGCGCTGCCTCTCAAGCCGGCGGTCGGCCGGTACGAAATCACCTCGCAGTCGATCTGCGAGCTGATCGGCGGGGGTGATGCGGCCGAAGGGTCGGGGCTGTTCCGGGGCGACGCCGGGGCGATGGTGGTTGACTCACTCAAAAAGAACCGTATTTACGGCACGCTTGACGCCGGGTTTGTCAACCCCGCCGGGCTCAGGGTGACGGTTACCGGCCCGGTCAAAGCGGGGCGCAAATAACCCGGCCCGACCGCGTTGGTCGAGAGGCGGGACAACGACGGCATTCGCTGCAATTCGGGAATTTCTATCGTATCAATTGAAGGATCTCCGCCCCGCCAAGGAGTCTGTATGACCGAGGCAACCGCACGCGCGAATTTCGTCTGTCCCATCTGCAATCTGACCAAACCATCCGGCGAGGGGCGCCCGGCGGCGTTGGTACACGGCGCGGTGGGGGAGCTTATCCGCCATGAACACCCTGACTGGGACGAGACGCACCTCATCTGTCAATCCTGCCTCAACCGGTTCCGCACGGATTATGTCGAAGGCGCATTGAAGGCTCAGCGGGGCGGGTTAACCTCATTGGAGGAAGCCGTCATCGACAGCCTGAAAGACCAGGGCGTTCTTGCCCGGAATGTCGAGGCGGAGTACACCAAGGCATTGACGTTCGGCGAACGGCTGGCCGACGGCATCGCCGCCTTCGGGGGGAGCTGGCGGTTTATTATTATTTTTGCAGTTGTTCTGGCGGTCTGGATCGCCCTCAACTCCTACGTCCTGCTGACCCGACCGTTTGACCCCTACCCATTCATCCTGCTCAACCTCATTCTCTCCTGTTTGGCCGCGATACAAGCCCCGGTGATCATGATGAGCCAGAACCGGCAGGAGGCCAAAGACCGCCTGCGGGCCGAGCATGATTACCAGGTCAATTTGAAAGCCGAGATCGAAATCCGGCAACTGCATATCAAGCTCGACCAGATGATTA
>JAAZOE010000012.1 GCA_012797915.1 Candidatus Zixiibacteriota bacterium
CGGCCCTGCCGGGTGAACTCGAAGCGGCCGTTAAAGGCTTAGACGACATACAACTGGACACCCCCTACGGGCCGGGCAAATGGACCCTCCGGCAGGTGGTCCATCATCTGGCCGACGCCCATATCACTGCCTTTTATCGGTTCAAATTGGTTTTGACTGAAGACCACCCGACGATCAAGCCGTACAACCAGGACCTCTGGGCGGCCCTTCCGGACACGGTTACCGCGCCGATCGGGCCGTCGCTTCAGATAGTGCGTGGCGTGCATGACCGTTGGAGTCGGTTATTGAAAAGCGTTCCGGAGACCGCTTGGAGCCGGCAGGGGCATCATATCGTCCGGGGCGATGTGACGCTGGAGACGCTGTTGGCCATCTATGCCGAGCATGGCCAAAAGCATGTAGGCAGTATCATCGCCCTGCGCCGGGCAAAGGGCTGGTGACCGCTCGGGACCGGTGATTACCAGCGGGGGTCGGCGATACACGCCGCCCCTTATTTGTTTTTCGAATACAGCAGATCCATCACATAATTATCGGGCGCGAACGTTTCGCCGTCGCGTTTCAGCAGGATGCGCCGGATATGAACGGCGACGGTCAATCCTCCGGAGGCGGCGGCGACCATCATCTTCGGCGGCGGAATCTCGCTTCCGCCTGAGCCGTATTTTTCCATGAGCGTATCGATGAGGGGATGGAGGTCGATTTGAAGCGATTCGACGACGGCGCTATCGGCCAGCTCCTGTACCGTGATTATCCAGAGGGTCGAATCAATCCGGTAGGCGATGCTGTCGGCGACGCTTTTTCCCTCATGATTACCTGCATGAATAAACTGTCCGAACAGCAGATGCTGATATCCGCCGACCGGCAGGGCCCGTTCGCGGTCGCAAGCGAATTCGATCATATTGTCGCCGAAACGGGGCGTATAGGCGACGTACTCGATGCCGAGGAGTTCGGCGATCCGGGACGGTTCCATCCGCTTGCCTGGGGCGCCCAGGGAATCGACGGTGAGCGGTTCGCCGAACCAGGATTGGATTTTCGCGTATCCGTGCGTGTCATTCAGATAGGCGATGATGGCGTTGATCTGACGGGTATCTTCCACGCCGACGGAATCGCCGGCGGCCGTGACCCGATTATCGACCAGCCGGTGATTGGTTTCCAGCAGGCGCTGCAGACGGTTCACCTGGCTCTGTTCGGAGACGTGGAACACCCCCCAGGGGCCGAAACTGATCGCCATGGCCAGCACGCAGAGCGAGGCCGGGATGATTTTCAAGCTCTTCGTCCGGCTGAAAATGAAATACACCGCCATAGCCGCCAGCCAGAGCGCCAACGCGATGCCGATATAGCGGCTTTCGGTAAGGCCGTACTCGGAGACCCGCCGCCAGATGGCCAGCACCAGCACGACGACCAGGGGGAGAATGACGATCCAGAACCAGCGGAGGGCCGATTTAATCCAGCGGTTTTCGGCCCGTTCCCGAATCGGGTAGAGCAGGGCCAGGGCAAAAATGCCGGTGGCGGAGAAACCCAAAATCAATCGGCTGACCCAGCCCTGCGGCCAATTCCACTGGCCGATAATCTTGGCGATGTACGCATACAGAATGATCAGATAGACGATGACCAGCGGGGCGAGAATATATTGGGCGAAGACCCGCAGTCCCCGGGGATAGTCCTCCAGCGCATCAAGGGCATCGAGGTTTTCGGGAACTCCGGACAGAAAGAACAGCGGGGCAAAAAACCCGGCGATGGCGCTCCAGAGTTCCCCATATCGTTTGCCCGGGATATCCATGCCGAAGAGATTGTCCAGGGCGGCCAGTGCAACGCTCAACCCGAGAAAGAGAACGAACGAGAACAGGACGGCGGTTAGCAGGCGGAAGAACAGGACTTTATTATACTGCCAAAATCCATTGTGCCGGCCCCGGCCGGTAAAGGGGGCCACCATGGCCAAAAGCACCAAGGCCAGCGCCAGAAGCAGTTGACGAAGGAGAACGGCCGCCGGCGCATGGGTGAGGTCGCTCGGAATCATGAAGGCATACACTATCAGCGCCAGGAGAGCGATGACCTGCAGGCCGGCCGATTGCCAGAGGCGCCATGCTTTCGCCCGGGCGACCAACGCGATGGTGGCAAAAAGCGGAAAACCGAGGAGCGCGGCAAACAGTACGTTGTACAGAACGCTGGGGGAGAACGACTCGCCGCGATCGATGAGAATCAGGCCGGCGATCGTGCCCGCAAATGCGCAGGCGATGGCCAGCGGAAACCGTCCAATAGTGTGGCCGGTCTCATCGATGATGGTTTGTAGCGACGGCAGCTTCATGATGCCTCCCTCTGTTTATTGGACCGCAGGGCGCGGGTCCATGATGGCCGAATCGTCCAATAGAAGATGGCGGTACCGGTTCCACCGTAGCAACAGAACGTCACCGGAGTCACCCGCCCGTTCGATATACGCCCTGGTCAAATCCTCGCCCAGATCATAGTTGATGACATAGCTGCGGTAGCGGTCGAAAAACGCCACCGAGGAACTCGCCTGCGCCCCGGTCCGCAGGCAGTATTTCCGAAGCCAGGCCAGGGTCGCCTCGACGGATTCGAGGCCGTCCAGGTGCCGACGGGCGGCATCGCACCAGGCATACTCGAGTCGTCGTCTCAGGTCGCCGATCGCGAAGAACCGCTCGACCTCATCGGGCGAAACTCCGGCCAGGGGACAGAGGACGGTCTTGATGAACTCGATCTTGGCCTCGCGCGGAAACACCAGATCGCCGGCATAGTTGGCCGTGCCTTCATCGACCAGCGACACCGGGCTGAACAGCAGTTGCACGTAAGTTTCCACCCAGTTGCGCTGGCGGAGCAGTTGCTCCTCCCGATAGGCGTTGCTCAGGTGATGTCCGGGGTATCCTTCGTGCGCGATAAGGTCCGGCAGGTTGGTGACGTACTGCGGTTTGCTGGTGTCGATCTGCATGAGACTGTGGTAATTCCCCTGATACCAGTTGTACGCTCCCCAGGGTTGCCGACCGACATAGGTAACCACGAATGCCTCGCCGGGCGGCAAGGGAATATGCTCGGAGGCGGCCCGACGGCAGGCCGCGACGGTAACCTTGACCACGGTGTCGATTTTACCGGGCGGAATGATGAATTGTTTTCGGAAGCGGTCATAGCGATCGGTGAATTCCGCCTCCCCCGGCAGAGCCGCCTCCAACGCCTGCAATGCGCTGTCGTAGAACGCCGTGTCGTGGGTCGGGATCGTGACGCCATACAACGCCTGCGATTCCTCATCGAAGGACATGGTCCGGCCGTTGAGGATTTCCACCATCGCCGCCATCGATTGGATCTGCCGCCGCAGGCACCGGAGGCGAATTTGCTGCATGGTATCGGCATCGACGACGGTGACGTTGTCCAGGCCGGCCAGAAGCGCGGCGGCCTCGGTCCGGTATTCTGCATAGGGGAAGACGGCGCTGCTGTCGACCGGGGATGGTTTCCATTCCTCGGGGCCGTAATAGGCATCCACGTAATCGGGCTTATAGGCGCCGATTTTCAGGGCCAGTTTGACATACCGTTCGGCCACGGTATCGACGGTCAAAACATCCTTCCCGCAACTGAAAACCGCCAGGGAA
>JAAZOE010000074.1 GCA_012797915.1 Candidatus Zixiibacteriota bacterium
ATATCCCCGAAATCGTCCGGCAACACTTCCGGGAGCATCGACTGGTTGAGAGGCTCCTCGCCGGGGACGGCGACGCCCTGCAAGCGGAGATCAAAGCCAACCGCGATCGGCACCTGACGGCCATGAAAATGAAAGAGGCTTCCGGCACGCCGCCGGATGAGCTGATGAACGCCATCCGGGCGTTCATGGACAGCCGGGTCATCCTTAGCGCCATCGAGCTGGACCTGTTCACGGCCGTGGGGGACGGCGCCACCGCCGAGACGGTCGCCGCTCACTTGCATACCGATCCGCGCGCCACCGAAACATTCCTCAACGCCGTGACCTCGCTGGGACTGTTGACGAAACGGGGCGACATCTTCCGTACCACGCCGGTCTCGGCCCGCTATCTTTCCGCCGCCGGAGCCAATGATTCGCGTATGGCCCTTATGCATTCGGTCGGGCTGTGGACCCGCTGGAGCACGATGACCGAGTGTGTCCGGGCGGGGACGGCGGTCGGTTATCGCGAAGTGACCGAACGGGAAGGCGAATGGACCCGGGCGTTTATCGCCGCCATGCACAGTAACGCCGCCCTGCGCGCCCCGCTGGTGGCGGATGCGGTGGGGAGTGAAAACATCCGTCGACTGCTCGACCTCGGCGGCGGATCGGGGGCCTATGCCATCGCTTTTGCCCAGGCCAATCCGAATCTTCGGGCCGACCTGTTTGACCTGCCCGATGTTCTGCCGATCGCCGGGCGGCATATCGCCGCAGCCGGTCTGGCCGATCGGATCGCGCTTCGGTCCGGCGACATGCGCACGGACGATTTCGGCACCGGGTATGACCTCGTTCTGCTTTCGGCCATCTGTCATATGTACAGCCCGGAAGAGAATCTCATCCTTTTGGAGAAGGCGTTTCGCGCGGTCACCCCGGGGGGACGACTGGTCATCCAGGATTTCATCCTCGATCCCGACAAGACGTCGCCCCGCCAGGCGGCCCTGTTTGCGCTTAATATGCTGGTCGGAACTCCGGCCGGAGGGACCTATACTGAGGCCGAGTATACGGAATGGATGCGGTCGGTCGGATTTGCCAATATTCGGCGCATCAACCTCCCCGGCCCCTCCAGCCTGATGGTCGGAACGCGACAAAAGTGATGATCATGGCGCCGATGCAAAAATGTGATCTGATTTTTGTTGAATCGGGCCGATCGCGGCGGCGATGTTATTGCCGGCCGGCAGCAGACCCGTCGGGACGACGGGAAAAACCGGCCAAAGGAGAAATCAATGACAAAAGTAATCCATTGGGCGTTTGTGCTGTTCCTTCTGTTACTGGGTTCGGCTGCGTGGGCGCAGGCGGACAAACCGACGGCCGCCGCGTTGACGGTCGAAGCCAGGGTTTGCACCGGGGTACAGGACCGCATGCCGGTCGGCGAAGCTGCCACGTTTCCGGCCACAGTCGACCAGGTCTACCTCTGGACCAAAATCACCGGAGCATCGGGCGAAATAACGGTCAAACATGTCTGGATCTATAACGGAAAAGAGATGGCTGCGGTCGATTTGCCGGTGAGGACTATTTCCTATCGGACCTGGAGCGCCAAGAAGATTCTGCCTTTCTGGACCGGCAACTGGGAGGTCCGGGTGGCGGGGCCCGATGGCGCGACCTTGGCGACCGTCCCTTTCACCATCGGCGGGTAATCATCGCCTGCAGGCGGTCCTCAATGAATTTTCGAAACGTGGTGTATCGGGCCGGGGTATATATCCCGGCCTGACGATATAATCGCTTCGCGGATTGAACTTTGTCAATCCCCACCCGTCTATAAAATACCACGCATCCCTCCGTCTTTGAAGAACTGCGGCGGCAGGATCGGTCCGGGCGGCGGGGATGGAATCATGCTACTGAGGGGTAATGAGGAGGAGAGATGCCGATCAGAAGACTTGCCGTCATCATCGCCGTTATATTCCTGGCCGGGGGTGCCATCGTGTCCTGCGGAGTCGACCGCGAGGCGGAAAAAGCGGAGGTCATCCGCGCCATTCACGACCATATCAACTGGGCCATCCCCGATAAGAAACCGGACCAGCTCTACGGTTCCATCGTGCAGGATTCGACCTTTTTCATTTTCCACCCCGATTCCAAGTCGACCATCGTGGGCATCGAGCCGTTTCGCGAGATGGTCGACGCCGTCTTCATGAACCCGGCCTGCAAACCGACCCGGTCGGATATCCGGGATTTGCGGGTAACGCTGTCGCAGTCGGGGGAGGCGGCCTGGTTTTCGGCCATTCTCGATGATTGCGGCGAATGGGATGGTCGGCCGTATGCCTGGCTCAATACCCGCTGGACAGGGGTGCTGGAGAAACGGAACGGCCGGTGGCTGGTGGCCCAGATGCATTTTTCGTTCGCCTCGGATGCGGTGGAGGAACCGAAACCACAGGATTCGATCGGTATCGAGGAAAAATAGACCGCGGGCTGCGACGGGTAGCGGCACATCGGCACAAAAATAAAGGCGGCGTCAGGAGTCGACCCCTGACGCCGCGATATTTCCCGGTGATTGATTCTGTCGATTATTTCTTCGGAAGCG
>JAAZOE010000075.1 GCA_012797915.1 Candidatus Zixiibacteriota bacterium
ATGGTTGGATCGGTCAAGCCGATAATCCGGGCGGCCAGCACGGCGCTGTTCCGCGCGCCGGGAATCCCCACGGCCACGGTTGCCACCGGGATGCCGGGGGGCATCTGGGCCATGGACATGAGGGAATCGACTCCGGCCAGCGAGGCCGGCAAGGGCACGCCGATGACCGGCAGCAGCGTGTGGGCCGCCACCACGCCCGGAAGATGAGCGGCCATTCCCGCCATGCAAATAATTACTTGATACCCTTTTGCGGCCGCCTGCACGGCCAAGGATGTGGTCCGCTCTGGGTGGCGATGGGCCGAACTGATTTCGATGTCGAATCCCAAACCCAATTTGCCCAGCATGGCGCCGGCCTCATCGGCGTAGGACTGGTCCGAGGCGGACCCGATCAGGATAAGGACTTGCTTTTTCATTTCCCTCTCATTTCATGGCTTGATAGGCGATGTCGCGCCGGAAGTGGGCGCCCTCGAAGCGGATATTTTCGACCGTATCATAGGCGGCCTTGGCCGCCGATCGGATATCCTGATTGACCGCAGTCACCCCCAACACTCGTCCCCCGGCGGTAAACCAATTGTTCCCGTCGCGCCGCGTGCCGGCATGAAACAGGTAGGCGTGGTTTTCCCGATAGGTGCGGATGCCGGAAATCTTTATTCCTGTTTCGTATTTGTCGGGGTATCCGCCGGAGGCCATCACGACACAGACGGCGGCGCCTTCTTTCCAGACCGGTTCGATGATGTTGAGGTTGCCGTCGACGATGGCGATGAAGATATCGGCCAGGTCCGATTTCAAAAGCGGCAGCACCACCTGCGTTTCCGGATCGCCGAAACGGCAGTTGAACTCGATGACTTTCGGACCGACGGGAGTCAGCATAAGACCGGCGTACAAAATCCCCTTGTATCGACGTCCTTCCTTTTCCAGACCATAAACAACCGGTTCCAGAATCTGTTCCCGGACCGTTTGCATCATCTGGTCGGAGACCAGCGGCACGGGGCAATAGGCGCCCATCCCGCCGGTATTCGGTCCCTGATCGCCGTCGAAAACCTGCTTGTGGTCCTGCGAGGCCAGCATCGGCAGGATGGTTTTTCCGTCGGTGAAGGCCATGATGGTGACCTCCTGGCCGGCCAGGCGGTCCTCGATGATAATCTTGGCGCCGGCACCTCCGAACACCCGCTGGCCCATCATCTGTTCGATGATGACATTGGCGTCATCGGGATTGGCGGCCATGACGGCTCCTTTGCCGGCGGCCAGGCCGGAAGCCTTGATGAAGACCGGGTAGGCGGCCCCGCGGGCGAATTCCAGGGCCGCGGCCTTGTCGTCGAAGACCATGAAACTGGCGGTGGGGATATGGTATTTGCGCATGAATTCCTTGGCGAACGCCTTGGAACCTTCGATTTCGGCCGCCTTTTTCGACGGCCCGAAAATCCGCAAGCCGCGCTTTTCGAACAGGTCGACGATTCCCAGAGTCAGCGGCAGTTCCGGGCCGACCACGGTCAGGTCGATCCCTTTCTCCTGGGCGAATCCGGCCAATCCCTCAAGGTCATCCACTTTGATATTGACGTTCTCGGCCATCAGGCCGATCCCGGCGTTGCCGGGAGCGACATAAATCCTCTTGACCAACGGCGAGGATTTCAGTTTCCATACCAAGGCGTGTTCACGACCGCCCGATCCGATCACCAGAATCTTCATATCAATCCCCAGCGAATCAAAAATCATATATATATGCCGGGCAGAGGGGGCGCAAGTTGTTTTTGGATGGCCTCGGCGAGGCGGCAGACGGCCGCAGGGGTTGGGAGTGTTTCCGCGTGAAGTCGGCCCGGTTTTTTGCCGTATTCGCATGCTTGCGTTGAGGGTGTGGCAAAATGGGTTCGATTTGTTATTTTTTGAGTGTCCCGTCATTCTCTCACCACCAACCCTCTCCCAAAAGGCGAGGGGGGGGAAGAAGCATGGTGCGGGCGGTGGAATAGTAATCAGATCGCGGATTCGGCGGGTATTATGGAATCCCGGCCCGGAGGGCCGGGGCACCCGGGCGATCTTTTGGCGGACTTGCATGATTCTCTTGCGGTTAAAGGGAAATGGGTTCGATTGGTTATTTTTTGAGTTTCGCATCATTCCTCTCAGCCCCCGGCCCACTTGGGCCGTGGCCGATTCCTGTGTAGGGGCGAGTGGGTACTCGCCCGAAAGGCCGGTCGTAATGACCGGCCTTTCTTGTTGCCCGCGCCCTCGGCCCCTATATATGGCGCTGGACTGGAGTTTACCACCAACTCGGTGTTGATTTGGAAGGATGCGAAAGACAATTGGCAAAAGCGGCAGGAAGGGATTCCTGCCGCCGCGCAGAAAACCCTCACCCCCAGCCCCTCTCCCAGAGGGCGAGGGGGGGAATGAACCCGGACAAATGTCCGGGGCACCCAGCGGGACGCGGCGCACGGGGAGAGGTTGTCCCATAAGTTTTGGTTGTTTGGTGGGGATGGCGGGAGTAGACTGACGGTAATTCGGAGGAAGATGGAGATGGTCTACCGTCGCGAGGATGTCCGTCAGTTGGAGATTTCCTGTCCCCACGATGAAGTG
>JAAZOE010000076.1 GCA_012797915.1 Candidatus Zixiibacteriota bacterium
CGGCAATTGCGCCCTGGTCGCCAATTCATTGGCGCATTCGATCGATCGGTCCGAAATATCGATTCCAGTCACTTTCGCTCCCCGTCGCGCCCAAGACAACGTATCCAGCCCGAAATGACATTGCAGGTGCAAAAGCGATTTCCCGTGCACATCCCCCATCTCGGACAGCTCCAGCGGATGCAGCGTCGACGCACCGGCAAGGAATTCTTTCACCCGGTAATCGGGATGAACGTAATGCGCTTCCGTCCGCTCGTTCCATTGCTTGCGGTTGACCTCGTGATGCTCGTTCATGATGCTGCTCCCTGGGGGTAAAAGCTACTTGCGCGCCCGGAAGAAAACCGCCAGCGCGATGGCCAGAAACACGGCGTTAATCGACCAGGCGGCCATGTCGGGGGAGAGCCTGCCGCTGTACCCCAACGACTGGGTCACCTTGAAGGCGACGAAATAGACCAGCGACACCCCGGAGGCGATGGCAAATGATATCGCCACCCCGCTCCGCTTGGGATTGGCCGCGATCGGGATGCTCAGGAAAATGACGATAAAACTGGTCAGCGGGAATGACAGCTTGGTCTTCAGATTCACCAGTTCCCGCGTATACCCGGCGCCGGTCTTCTTGAGCATCTGGATATATCCGGCCAGCTCCCGATATCCCATATCCTCGGGGTTGCCGCGATACTTTTCGAACTCCTCCGGCTTCTCCCGGCAATCCTCCAGCACCAGCGAATCAAATTTAACATAGGTTTCGGCGGTATCGGCGAAACTCCGATAGGCGCCGTTGTAGATAATCCACCGTCCCTTGTCGTACCGCATCCGGTCGCCGCGGTAGGACTCGCGCAGCGTATCATGCTCGAAGCGCTGCACCAGGCAGTTCACCGCCTCCTGCCGTCCCGGCTTGAACACCTCGAAATGGTAGATGTACCCGCCGTCTCCCTGTTTCGACAGGTTGTACAGCACCGTCCCTTTGCGCTCCGACTTCTTGTCCAGCGTCCCTTTACGGATTTCCATCCGCCGGGCGGTCGCCGCCGGCAGCACCTCTTCGTTGAACCAGAAATTGACCGCCGACAAAATCAGTCCAAACATCAAAATCGGCAGCGCGATCCGCCACAACGACATCCCCGCCGATTTCATGGCCACGATTTCATTGTTGCGCGCCAACAGCCCGATCGAAAACAACCCGGCCAGAAGCACCGCGGCCGGCACCGTGATCTTGTAGACCCAGGGAAGGAAATAGAGGTAATACCGCACCACGTCAAACGCCGAGGCGGCGTTGTCGACGATCTCCTCGAGATGTTCGACCAGGTCGATCACCAGCGCGATCAGCATGATCGCCCCGAGCGCCAGAAGCAGCGAAAGGATGAACCGGGTCAGCAGGTAACGGTCGATCGTCTTGAGGATCATGTCCGCCTCGAAACCTTGACCGTGGTGAGGCGCAACAGCGTCCAGAGCGGCTTTTCCGTCGACACGATATAGATTAAATACAACCCCGTCGCCGTCAGCAGGATATTGGCCGACCACATCGCCCAGAACGGAGTGATGATTCCCCGATCGGCCAGGTCCTCGCCGCCGATGAGAAACGCCCAATAGAGCACGAACAATCCCAGCGAAATCCCGATGCTCAGCCCCATCCCGCCCCGCTTGGCGACGATGCCCAGCGGTGCGCCGACCAGGGCGAAAATCACGCAGGCCACCGGGATCGAATACTTCTTGTGCACCTCCACCATGAACTCGCCGATCAGCTTCTGCTGCGTGCCGATCCCCTCCGCTTCGCGGGCGATAATCCGCAGATTGGCGTCCTCATCCCGGTTGAGATTGTTCAGCGCCGCGGCGTCGGTCAGCGCCCTGTCGGGGGAGACCGGCAGCGAGTCGCCGAATATCCGCCCGATCCGGGCGGTCGTCAGATTGGTTATCCGGTCGCGGTAGGGTCGCATCCCCTCGCGCCACTGGCGGATATCGGCCATCATCTCCTGCGCCGACTTCTCCCGGTCGTTGCGGAAACTGTCCCCCGACTCCTCGAAATCGCTGGAGACGTCGGTCACGACGATCTTCTGGGTATGGAAGGCCAGGCGACGGTAATTCTCCGGATTATTCTCGTCGAACTCGTGGATTTCTCCGTCGGCCAGATCGAATATCAGATCGCGCCCGTTGTTGGCGAACGTCAGCACGCCGGTCTGCGACACGATCGTCCGCGGCGCCTTCTGCTTCTGCCCCAGTTCCAGAATCTTGACCCCCCGCAACTGCGAGGTGGTGTAATCCACCGAATCGATCAGCAGGATATACCCCGGAATGTCGGTCATGAACGCCCCGCTGCGGATCTTCAGCGTGGGCCGCATCCGCCGCACGTCCTGCATCAGCACCCGGGCGCGATGATTCATGTCCGGCAGGACGTCGTTGCTGAAATAGACCATACCCACGGCCATTACGGCCGATACCAACAGCACCGGATAAATCATCCGCATAACATGAATTCCCGAAGATTTGACCGCCGTCACTTCCAGGTCGCCGGTCAGCCGCCCGAAGGCCATCAGCGTCGCCACCAGCACCGCCATCGGGACCGCCAAAGCGATCATCCAGCCGATCTGATAGAAAAACACCTTCAAAATCACCGAAGCCGGCAGGTCCTTGCCGACCACCATGTCCACCAGGTTGGGGACGAAGTCGATGATCAGGATGAAAATGATGATGATGAAGGCGAAGGCGAACGGCCCGATATGCTCCCGCAGGATATACCGCGCCAGCGTATTGCGGAAATCGACCAGCCGCAGAATCCGCCATCCCAGCCCCGGCGATCCCGTTTGTCTCTGCTCCGATGCTTCCATCCCGTTGAATATATGACGCCTCATGAAACGGTGTAAAGCAAATAAATCCCGCCCCGCCAATAGCCTTTCCCCTGGAGCGCTTCACTTTTTTGCCCCCCACCCCTTGACAAGCTCCCTCCAAATCGTATGTTATTCACTGCATCATGAAACAGGTCTTCATCAAGGATATCAAGGCGGGTGACAAGGTCACCGAATTCTTCGCCCTGCGCAAAGCCGAATTGCTGGAAAAGGACGGCCGCTTCCGTCTGTCCATGGAACTGGGCGACTCCACCGGCCGCATCCCGGCGGTGTTATGGGACGCCACCAAAGAGTACGGCGCCCTGTACCCGGCGGGCGTGATCGTCAAGATCAAGGGTTTGGTCGGCATCTACCGCGAAAAAGAACAAATCCGGGTCGAACAAATCCGCCTGGCCAAAGAGGGGGAGTACGACCTGGCCGACTTTTTCCGGGCCTCGTCCAAAACCTATGAGGAACTCGCAGCCGCCCTGGATGGCGTTATCGACCGGGTCGAAAACAGCTACCTCCAAAAGCTCCTCAAAGCCATCTTCGGAGATTCCGACCTGCGCGGCAAATACCTGAAAGCCCCCGCCGCCAAACTGCTCCACCACGACACCATCGGCGGCCTGGCCGAACATTCGCTGTCCATGGCCGAAGTCATCATCCGTCTGGCCGACCATTACCCCAAACTGGACCGCGACATCCTCCTCTGCGGCGCGCTGTTGCACGACATCGGCAAGATTTGGGAATATGAAATTACCGCTTCCATCGACTTCACCGACGCCGGACGGCTGGTCGGGCATATCAATCAGGGGGATGAGTTCGTCACCAGTATGGCCGACACCATCGACAACTTCCCCGATGACCTGCTGGTGCATCTGCGCCACCTGATCATCTCGCATCAGGGGGAGAAGGAGAAAGGCTCGCCGGTGGTCCCGATGACTCCCGAGGCGATGTTTCTGCATTATGTCGATGAGCTCGATGCCCGCATGGGGGCTTTGGAGAAAATCCGCGAGCGGACGGAAGGCGCCGGCTGGTCGCAGTACAGCCAGATTTTCGAACGCTTTTTCTTCTTCGGCCGCCCCGATGTACCCTCTGGTCAACCCGGCCACCCCGCCGGCTCGCCGGGAGCGACTACGCCGAAACGCCTCTCAGAACCTTCCGATGATACCTCCGATACTGACCTCCCCGATCATCCCGACGACGACCCCGGCGCCGAACCGCCGCCCCCCGACCCGACCAAACAGGGGAAATTGCTATGATAGATTATGCCCACCTTGCAAATGGGCCTGACCCTTCTTAGCAAGGAGTGTGATTAATGAACATGCCCAAATTAACACGTAAGCATATCTTGCGCGCGATACGCAAAATTGATGCAAACGGTGTTCCGCCCCGCCGGGGCTGGAGATATTATTATCCGTCGTTTGAAGGGAGGTCTTATCCGGCAAAATACGTCATTTCACTGGCCACAAGATTTGCTTCAGGGCATGAACTCCTTCCCAACGACTTTCATACCAACGAAGCGCAGGAGTGCCTTAAGAAACTGGGATTTGAAATCAAGAAAGTGAAGAAAACAGCCTGAGCGGTCGGTAGCCTGCTTTTTCTGAAATGTGATATTGCCTGCCTGAACGTTTAAGGGATTTCATGAAAAGGATAGTTCTCATATCGTGTGTCCGAGGGAAGCGAAAATACAGGTCGAAAGCAAAGGATCTATACATTAGTGCCTTGTTCCAAAAATGCCTGGCCTACGCCCAAAACTTGAATCCTGACGCCATTTATATATTGTCTGCGAAATATGGGTTGCTTGATTTGGATACAGAAATAGAGCCTTACGAATCCACTCTGAAAAATATGTCAGCGAGCCAAAGAAGGATTTGGTCGGGCAGAGTTTTAGGGCAGTTGTCTGAACGAACCAATATTGGGCAAGACCATTTTATCATTCTTGCCGGCATATTAATCGGGAAAATCTGATTCCCCATCTATCCTCTATTGAAGTTCCGATGGAAGGGAAGAGCCTAGGCGAACAGCTACGGTTTCTCAACACGTAATTCCGTGGGCGGTCCGCCGGTGGCGGATTCACATCTGCCCCTCTCTCCCGGCGTGCTCCACCCCCTTGTACCGGGCTGGTGGCCCACCTTTCAAGGTGGGAAATGTTTTCTTCTCCTTTGTATTTTATCAAAAACCGGATATATTAACCCCACGTTTACTTAAGTTCGGTGGCCCATCCTTCGGGGTGGAGCTTCGCGATTCCGCGGCCCGCGGCTGACCAAAGGAACTGAGGATACCCGACCGATGGACAAACTCTGGATCGCCTTCGGACTGACCCTCTTCGCCGGCATGGCCACCGGCATCGGCAGCGCCATCGCTTTCACCGCC
>JAAZOE010000077.1 GCA_012797915.1 Candidatus Zixiibacteriota bacterium
GGCGGCGGCAACGGCTCCCGTCGAGGATGATTCCAAGTACGTGGCCATCAAGTCACCGATGGTCGGTACCTTTTATGCCGCTCCGGCCCCGGATGCAAAGCCGTACGTCGAGCTTGGCCAGCGGATCGAAAAAGGCCAGGTGGTATGCATCGTCGAGGCGATGAAGCTGATGAACGAGATCGAAGCCGAGGTCTCGGGTCGGGTGGCCAAAATCAGCGTCCAGAACGCCCATCCGGTGGAGTTCGGTCAGACGATGTTTCTGATCGACCCGACCGGATAAACCGGTTTTGACATTCGGAGGGTCCGATGAACCTGAAGCAGATGTTATCCGAAATGCTCAAAAACAAGGGATCGGACCTTCACCTCCGGGTCGGCATCCGTCCCTACATTCGCGCCAACGGTATTCTCCGTAACATCGAAACCGATCCGATCAGCGTCGAGGGGATGCAGGCGATCGTTTCGCAGCTGCTCTCCGAGGCCCAGATGCAGAAATTCCAAAAACGGAACGAAATGGATCTGGCCCTGTCGGTCGCCCGGCTGGGCCGGTTCCGGATCAACCTCTTCCGGCAGCGGGGAACGACCGGCGTGGCCATCCGTGCCGTCAACACCTCCATCCCCACCTTCGAGGAGCTGCATCTGCCGGATACCTTGAGCAAGCTGGCCGGGGAACACCGCGGCCTGATTATCATCACCGGCACGACCGGTTCGGGCAAATCGACGACCCTGGCGGCGATGCTGGAGTATATGAACACCAACAGCACCCGCAATATCCTGACTATCGAAGACCCGATCGAATATATCTTCCGCGACAAGCAGTGCATCATCGCCCAGCGTGAGGTCGGCGGCGACACCGAAAGTTTCGCCTCGGCCCTGCGCCACGCATTCCGGCAAGACCCGGATGTGATCCTCATCGGCGAGGTCCGCGACCTGGAAACGATGTCGATCGCGCTGACCGCGGCCGATACCGGGCACCTGGTCCTGACCACCCTGCATACCCTGAACACGATGGAGACGATCAGCCGTATCATCTCGTTCTTCCCGCCGCACCAGCATCAACAGATCCGACTGCTCTTGGCCGGCACGCTTAAGGCGATTGTCTGCCAGCGGCTCTTGACCCGTCACGACATGCCCGGTCTGGTGCCGGCCCTGGAAATCATGATCAACACCGCCGCCATCCGCGACTGCTTCGTCGACCCCGACAAGTTCACCAATATTCTCGACCTGATCGAATCGGGCGCCCAGTACGGCATGCAGTCGTTCGATCAGGCGATCATGCGCCTGTACAAACGGGGATTCATAAGCCTCGAAGAGGCGATGAACAACGCCTCCAACGCCGACGACTTCGACATGCGGGTCAAAGGCGTGGTCGGTGCGGCCGACCGGTGGAAACAGGAATCGACGCCGGCGGATTCCCCGTTCGGCGCTTCCAGCCGCTAGTCTGCCAACCCTGTAACCATCTGTCCAATCATCAGATCGCGGCCGGGTGAACCCCCGGCCGCGTTCCCCGAAAAAAAGCGAATTGCCTGTTGAAATGTGACCGGCGATTAGGTATGTTTCATCACTTTTATAGTGAGGGAACCGTTGTTTGGTAAAGTGTTGATCGCCAATCGGGGCGAGATCGCCCTGCGGGTCATCCGGGCCTGCCGGCAACTCGGCATCAGAACCGTGGCCGTCTATTCCGAGGCCGACCGCGATTCACTGCATGTCCGGTTCGCCGACGAAGACGTCTGTATCGGACCGGCCGCCGCCGCCAACTCCTACCTCGACCCCAAACGGATCATCGCCGCCGCGGAGGTAACTAATGCGGAGGCGATTCATCCGGGGTACGGTTTTCTGGCCGAGAACGCCGAGTTCGCCGAAATCTGCGAGGAATGCAAGATTACGTTCATCGGCCCCAACGGGCAGATGATCCGTCAGATGGGCGCCAAATCCCAGGCCAAAAACCTGATGCGTCAGGCCGGAGTGCCGACCATTCCCGGCTCGGACGGCTTGGTCGACAGTCTCGATCAGGTCATTGCCGTGGCCGATAAGGTGGGGTATCCCATCTTGGTCAAGGCCTCCGCAGGCGGCGGCGGGCGGGGGATGCGTCTGGCCGGAGCGCCGGAAGAGCTGGAGACGGCGTTCAATATGGCCCGCGCGGAGGCTTCGGCCGCTTTCCACGATGATTCCGTCTATATCGAAAAGGTGATGATCAATCCCCATCATGTGGAAGTCCAGATACTGGGGGACAACTACGGCAACATCATCCATCTGGGCGAACGGGATTGCTCGATTCAACGACGTCATCAAAAATTATTGGAGGAATCTCCCTCGCCGGTGGTCAACGATGATCTGCGCCGGCGGATGGGGGAGGCCGCTATCTTGGGCGCCCGCGCTGTGGGGTATCGCGGCGCCGGAACGGTGGAATTCCTGGTCGACAACGAGGGAAATTTCTATTTCATGGAAATGAACACCCGCGTGCAGGTGGAGCATCCGGTGACCGAGGAACTGACCGGCGTGGATATCGTAGTCGAACAGATCAAAATCGCCGCCGGAGAACGGCTGGCGTTATCCCAGGACGATATCAAATTCCGCGGACATGTCATCGAATGCCGGATCAACGCCGAGGACCCGGCTCGGGGGTTCCGTCCCGCACCGGGCCGGATCACCTCCTTTCATCAACCGGGCGGCCACGGCATCCGGGTGGATACGCACGCCTATGCCCAGTACGTTATCCCGCCCTTCTATGATTCCATGATCGGCAAATTGATCGTTCGGGGCAATGACCGCGGGCAGGCGATCAGCAAATCACTGACGGCGCTCGATGAATTCGTCATCGAGGGAATACCGACAACCGTAGATTTTCACAAGTGGGTCTTAACGCATCCCGATTTCGTCTCCGGACATTTCGACACCTCGTTTTTGGAGAAGCATTTCCGCGAAGAGATGCTGGCCCCAAAGGGAGAACCGGAGCAAACGGGAACCAAAGGATAATGTTTCGGAGGATAGTGTGAATATTCCAGGCGATCTTCTCTACACCAAGGAACATGAATGGGTGCGCGTTTCCGGCGACGTCGCCGAAATCGGCATCACCGATTACGCCCAGGGGGAACTGGGAGACGTGGTGTTCGTAGAACTGCCCGAAACCGGCAAAGTCGTCAAGCCGATGGGACCGTTCGGTACCATCGAAGCGGTCAAGGCCGTTTCGGAGCTTTTTTCGCCGGTCGGCGGGACGGTGACCGCCATCAACGCCCTCATCGAGTCCGATGCCGGCGTCGTCAACCGCGACCCGTACGGAGACGGATGGATGATTAAGGTGAAGATGTCCAATCCGGCCGACCTGAACGGCCTGTTAAAGCCGGACCAGTACAAGCAACTGTTGGAAGGGTAGGCCGCCGGTTATGCCGTATATACCGAATAGTCGCGAAGATCAGAAGAAGATGCTCGAAATGATCGGCGCCAAACGCGTCGAAGACCTGTTTGCGCCGATCCCGGACGCCTTGCGTCTGAAAGAGCCGCTGCCGCTGCCGGCGCCGTTGCCCGAGGCGGAATTGGTGCGTCATCTGGAGGCGCTGGCGTTCAAGAACCGTCCCGGCTGTCTGTCGTTCGCCGGCGGCGGAGTGTACGATCATTTCATTCCGGCGGCGGTCTGGAATCTGGCCGGCCGGCCGGAATTCCTGACCGCCTACACCCCGTACCAGGCCGAAGTTGCCCAGGGGACGCTGCAGGTCATATATGAATACCAAACGCATCTCTGCCGTCTGACCGGCATGGACGTGGCCAACGCTTCCATGTACGACGGGGCCACGGCCATGGCCGAGGCGGCGATGATGGCGGTCGCGCATACCGGACGGCGACGAATCGTCGTCTCCGATACGGTCAGCCCGTTGTATCGTCAGGTCCTGGCGACGATGGCGGCCGCGCGCGATACAGAGATCGTCGTCCTTCCATCAAATGATGGCGTGACCTCTCCGGACGCGTTGAAAAAGGCCATGACCGACCGGACCGCCTGTCTGATCATGGCCCAGCCGAATTTCTTCGGAATGTTGGAAGAGCTGGAAGACGCCGTGACGGCCATTCATGCCGCCGGCGGGCTATTCATCATGATCTTCGATCCCATTTCGCTGGGTATCCTCAAAACCCCGGCTGAATATCAGGCCGATATCGCCGTCGGCGAGGGTCAGGCGCTGGGTATCCCGCGCAATTTCGGCGGACCGCTTCTGGGTTTGTTCACCTGCCGCCAGGAATATATCCGCCGCATCCCCGGCCGTCTGGTGGGCCGGACGGTCGACGTTGATGGCAAAACGGGTTTTGTCCTTACGCTGCAGACCCGCGAACAGCATATTCGCCGCGAAAAGGCGACGTCCAACATTTGCACCAACGAGGCGCTCTGCGCCACGGCGGCGACCATCTACCTGTCGCTCATGGGCCGGCAGGGACTGCCCCGGGTGGCGCGGCTGGCGACGGAACGGGCGCATTATCTGGCCGATAAGATTGCCTCCCGGAAAGGATATGCGGTCCCGTCCCGGCGACCGTTCTTCAAGGAGTTTGTCGTGGAGACGCCCAAACCGGCCAAAGAGATTATCACCGCGCTGAGCAGGGAAGGGATCGTGGCCGGGATCGACCTCAGTCGCTGGTATCCGGGCATGGAGCGACGGCTCCTGGTCGCCGCGACCGAGATGGTATCGTTTGCCGATTGCGATACATTCGTTGATCACCTGGGGAATGTATCCGGTTAAACCGGGGGCGGCCCACGGCGTACAATTGGTAAGCGGACAACACGGGGGCGAGAATGATGAAACGGGAAGACGAAACATATCGGGAATCATCCCCTGATTCCTCGGAGACGACGATTCAATGGGTCGTGGTCGGTGAAACGGAAAGCCGGACGCTGGCCGAATTCGCCGTCGATGGCCTGAAGTCGTACGAAATCCCGGCGGTGCTGGA
>JAAZOE010000078.1 GCA_012797915.1 Candidatus Zixiibacteriota bacterium
CCTTTGCGTCTGAATCCGCCGGCCGGCTTTTCATCAGACCGGCCCTGGGACAATATCCCGCCGGCGGGAGAGTTTTGCATGACGTCGTGCCCGGCAGAGGCTACATCTGCCGGCAGTCATGATTTGAATTCGTGGTACTCTTTGTGCCCGCGGCCCCCGTGTTGGCCGGCGCGACGGCTTCTCTCGGCCGTCGCCGCCCGCCATCGGGCCGTCTCGTCTTCGAAACAGCGCAACAACGTCGGCAGAGACATATCCTTCTCTGCCGGATCGATCGGGGCGTGCCCCTCGCGGAGAAACGCCTGCCGCGCCCGCCGCAGGGCGACGATCCGCGCGGCCAGCCAGTCTCGCACCACGGCCGTATCATCGTTTTGTTTGGCCGCGGCCGTCAGGACCGCCATGGCCTCTGTCAACGTCTGCCGCAAATCGTCAAAATCGATCAACTCGATATGCGGGGTGGCCGTATCCGCTCCCCCCGCGACGGCTGCGTCCCCTCTCGATTCCAGGGTCAGTTCCTCCGCGAAATGATCCAGCCGCCGTATCAGCTGTCGAAAATCAACGGCCATGAACGGCCTCCTCCCTGTTGCGGTCATTCAACCGTACCATAAGGTCCACGATCCGGCGGTCGAAATCATCGCGGAGCCGGTTGAACTCGTTTTTGGTCATGATCGCCTCCTCCAGTTTCACCTCGATCCGGGTGAGCTTCTTGTCCAGCAACTCCACCTCCGACCGCTCCGCTTTGGCGGCAATCGCCGTCTTCAGGCTGTTGATGGTCGACAAATGCGTCCCCAACAAATATCCCAGCGTGGTGAGAATCGTCAGGACCGTGTACGCCGGACTCAGCCGTTTCCCCCAGCGCCGCCAACCGTTGGTCATCGCCCCTCCTTTTTTCGTTGACAATGAACACTGAACTTCCCGAACCTGAACATGCTATGAGTCATATATTCCGTTTCCTCCTCGTGGTGACCGCACTGGCTCTCGGCCTCCTGCCGGCCGGCTGCGGCGATTCCGGCGAAGAACCGACTCCCGCCGCCGGAGTCGATGGGGCCGCTCTGCTGGGCCTAACCCGCGACCACGATCTGCAATACCAGGTCTATGACAGCACTGTGACCTATGACCCGCAGGTCATCCATTACGACACCAGCGATCTGCGCCTCGCCGTTTTGCGCGGACAGAATGATCAGGTGCGGTTGTCACTCGACGGTATCCCGCACGACCTGCTGACCATCGATCCCCTCGGCGTTCTCCATTCCGGCCAGATTCGCGCGGACGTGAACCCCAACGATACCGTTTTCTTCTATCCCACCCCGGTGATCATGCCGCGAACCTTGCCGGGCGGCGGCACCTGGACCATCCTTTCGCCCCCCTACACCGGTCTCTCCGGTGAGGAACGCCGCACCCTGCTGTTCCTGAACTACGGCTACTACACCGTGCGGAAATATCTGGGGCGGGCCGATGTCGTTCTCCCCTCGGGGTCGTACGAGGCGTATCACTGCCGGTCGGCCCTCTTTCTGGACGCCGCCGCGGTGGACACGCAGATGGTCGTGGACGAGTATTACAGTCCCTCGGTCGGCCTGGTCAAACTGGAATCGCTGGCGCCCGGACGCGGCCGACGGGTCATCCTTATTGCCGATGATTGACCCCGTCCCCGTAAAACAGATACCGCTCCATCCCGTCCAGCAACACCGGCCGGATCCATAACCGCCGCTGCCCGCCCAGTGTGAGGCCCGCGCCCGACACCTTCAGCATTATCAGCCGTCCCGTCTGTACGGCCGTCTCCAGCGCCGTTTTCTGCGTCGCCGTGCCGGGCGGTGTCGACGTGTCATCGCCGGCGAAATCGGCGATGAAACAACGTCCCAAGTTCAACAGACGGGACGAAAAATGATGGACCAACAGTCGCCGGGGAGAGCCGTTCAAGGCAAACCGCAATTCCATCGTCTCCGGTCCGGCGAGAATCTCCAGTTGATTGCCCGATGCAGTCGGAGCCGCCGCCTCCCAACCGACTTCATCGCCGGATCGTCCCGGCAGGATGTCGATCATCACCATCGGTCCCGAGGAAGCCTCGACATCCGCCGGGGGGCGGCGGACAAGGGCAATAGCGCCGATGGCCGGCACGGTCGACCGGGACGGATTGGTCCGGCAGAACTCCAGGCGGCCATCCGGGAGTTCCACCCGGGCTTGAGACCGGTTCGCCTCCCTGACCACGGCCGGCTGAACGTCTTCACGCGAGAAGACCATTCTTCGCACCCGACCGTCGTCTTCCTCGACAATCACCTCCAATCCGAAGTTGTATTCCCGCCAACGGCCGTCGTCGAGATGCGCCGGCCAGGCCGCCCGGTCAACCATCTTCGGACGGAGCACCTCCAACTGTCCGTGAGGTCCTCGAGCCACCAGCCGCCGGATATGGTCCAGCCGCGAAGCAAACGGCTCGCCGGCAATGGCCGATCCGTCGATTTCCCGCCCATCGCAAAGGCGCAGCCGCAAGCGATGCAGGTTGACCTCCGATTCCAGAAGATGAATCAGGCCAAACCCGTTCAACCGATCCTTGCCGCGCAGGCCAAAGAGAAGAAAATCGAGATTGAACGCGGCGGCCGGTATCCGGGACAAGATGGAAATCACTCGCCGATGCGCCGATTGGGGCAGGAGTGGAGATACCGTCAGGGATAGCTCCCCGTCTTTCTTGACGACCGTCCCGGTTCAACCGGGCTGATGGGGAAAAGCGAACAGCGTCGACCAGCGGTCATCTAGAATCGCCGGATCGCCGGCCCGAAAAAGCAGAGCCCCCCGGCTGAAGCCGCCGCCGAGGCTGATTGCCGTGTCCTCTTCTCCCAGTTTGCAAAAAAGCGTCGGCGAAGTCGCCGTCCCGATATCCATCGTATCGGGATCACCGGGCGACAGCGTGTCGGTGATGCGGGTATCGGCGACCGATCCTCGGTACACCAGGGAGGTTTCCAGCACTCGTTCGATGCCGCGGTACAGAAAATGCGCGATCCGGCGGTCGCCCGAGGGCAACTCATAATCGGTGAAGGGGACATGATGGCATTGCCGGATGTCCCGGCCGCAGATGGAGCACTCGGGGAAGGAGAAGAGGAAACTGATGGAGCACTCCTTGTAGATGCCGCCGTCGATGTTGTTTCGCAGCGCCTCGGCTCCATCGCTTTCCTTCATCCAATAGAAATAAGTCTTCACCCAGACCCGGTCGCCCTCGCGGACTTTCGCGGCCTTGAAATTGCGGGCCACGGGAAGACTGTCTCGCTGATGCCCCACCATGACCGGCGCATCAATCAGAAGTTCCGTCAGCCGGTCAAGCTCCTCCTCGGCGAATCGTCCTCCCTGGCTGTTGACTTGGTCGGAGACGATATACATGGCCCGGATATGGACCTCCTCCGACCCGACCGGTTTTGGCGGTCCCACCACCCGGTTGATTTCCTTGATCAGGCCGCCGTCATAGGTCTCGTCCCGATGGGCCAGACGGGCCATCATGCATCCTGATAAATTATCCATCGTTTCACTGTCCTCCTATAAATGGCGCTCGACTGGACTTTACCACCAACTCGGTGTTGAAATTGCGTGTTAGCCGACATTCACTCTGCAGCCGGTTGCAACGGCCGGCGGCAGAATCGTCGAAACAGGAATTTTAACCTGTTATCAATTAATGACTTGGGTTGGCGGCCCGACTGGGCCGTTTCAGGAATACCCTTTGCTGTACTGGTTGTAAGGAAAGGCGGATAATTATGAAAAAGGTCAGAAAATCGTTGCCGAAGGCGTTTCACTGGACGATAGCCGCCATTTTGGGCGTCACATTTTTCATTTTGGCGATCACAATCACCTTCGCTGAGGTCTAATATGGTTACAAGGCGGTCACCCGGACCGGCAACGGTCCGGCGCCGGGGAAGACAATCCGGCTTCGTTTCGGCCAGACCGCCAGTGCCATCGCCATGACCGCGTCGAAGCGGTGGTTGTTTTCCCAGGTCACTTCCCGCATTTCCCGTTCCAGACTCCATGTCGCCTCCCCCGGTTCGTGCTGTACGATTTCACTATAGATGATCTCGCCGCGGTTGTGCAGCAACCGCAGATGCCCCAGAAGTTCCGCCTTCTGACGCGGCGTGAACACCACCCCGATCGGATGAAGATCGGCTGTGTCCGAGACAATCACGTCCCCCAGGCCGGTGGCATCGATTACCACCATACTCCGGTATTCGGCCTGCATCTGGCGGATGGCGACGACCACGTCGCTCCAACTCCGGTTGTTGAACCGGGTGAAGGCGACCATCCGGTATGGCTTGACGGACACATCGAAGGTCATCCCGACCGTGTGGGTCTGCTTGCGGGCCAGGTCCCATCCGGAAATATATTGATGATCCGCAACGGGTCCCTCCAGCGTCTTTTCCCGCAAGGCCCGGTCGATATCCGCATTGGAGAAAACGGTCAGGGTATTGTCGACAAACTGCCCGGCGATATTCTGAGCCACCCGGTCGGGCGGCAGACAGCGCAGCCGTCGTTCCAGCGCGGTCTGCGACAGATAGGGATTGTCGCGGCTGTCGCCGAACTGGACATACCCGCGCTCCGGGTCCTTCTCCAGCTCCAGCATCTTCCGGAACAACCAGTTCTTGCCGTTGGGGGTGGAAATCAGGTCCAGCCGTCCATCGCGGTCGGCCAGGCGCATCATGACCACATCATTGATCAGATACTCCGGATCGGATTCGAACGCCGCTTCATCGAAAGAAAACAGATCGTAGTCGTTGCCCAGCAGGTAGGTGCCCCGGTTCTGCGTGGTGCGGGCGGTCAACACCGCCCCGTTGCCGAACACCATCTCCGGATACGGCGTTCGTTTGATCGAGGTGACCAGGGCCGACAGCACCGTGTTGCCGCGCACGATCCGGGCGGCAGCGTGGAAGATGATATTGGCCTGATCTTGGGTGATGGAGGCGGCCACGATCGTGTACCGGCCGCCGCCATCGTATTTCAAGGGACGAATCCTGAACATCGCCCGGTGCAGCAGCTTGATTGCCTGCACGTATGACTTGCCCCAGCGGTTGCCGGTAACCAGCAGGTTCTCCGGCCGCGTCGATCCGGCCAGCCAGGCCGCCTGACCGGGATGGGGATGGATGCCCAGAACCTTGCGGGCGAAATAGACCGGGTCATGCAACGCCTTTCGCCAACTGACCCATCCCGGCTCGAATATCTTGGCCACGATCCGGGCTACACCAAGCGCCCGGCGGCCCGGCAGGCGGTCTCCTTATCGATCAGTCCCGCCGTGTACAGGTTGATAATGCTGGTCGCCTCCTTGCTTTTCACCTCGGCTTGTTCGCCGGCCAGTGCCGGAAGCGAATTGTCGAACCGCCACTCGGCGCGGCAATGGCATCCCTTCAGGGCCAGCTCGATATTGGCCAGCCAGTTCAAAAAGCTGGTCGCCGCCGCCTGCACCGACCGCACCTGGCGCATCACCAGGTCGTACTTGAACTGCGCCCAATTGGTCGTGGCGTTGTAGGAATATCCCAGCAGAAACGGCGACAGATGCGTCCCGCTGCAGATTTCCTCGATCATCGCCCGATGATTGACATACCAGCTGCTGGTTTTGGCCCCGCCGGGGCCCGCCGGACCGATATGCTCGATGGTCACATCGTCCCAGGTGACCGGATTGTCCTCCGGTTCGATCTCCCGGATCATCCTCACGGTGCTGTCGAAATACCCGTTGGCCCGCCCGGCATAGGCTTCATCCGCCTCCCCTTCCCGCCGGTCCGGCGGATGAATCTTGACGTGCAGGCGATGATACCCTGCGTTATGCATCGACCGTCGCATGTCGTCCAGCAGTTCCTGTTCGATGTAGGCGACGAACGGCACCGCCTTGATGATCGACCGGCCGTACGGATTGGTCAGGCTGGCGTTGAGGGCATAGTAAAACAGATCGGGACCAGCATGCGCGACTTCCCCGTGATCCGCCGATTCGATAACCCGGATGCTTCCTGATGAATCGATCTCGAGCTCGGTACGGGCCGGATCGAAAAAGCGAAATCCGGCGATCGCCGACAGGTCGGAGGCCAGCTCCATCCGCCCCAGGACGGCCCCATCCAGGAAAAGGGATTGAAAAAACGGGGGAAGGAAATCCTCTTCGGTTCCGGCGTGGCCGAAACAGACCCGGTTGATACGATCGAAGAACTCTTTCAGGATCTGATCGGCTTGGGGATCTTCAACCGGCCGGTCATTTGTGATGAAGATGAATCGGCCGGGAGCCGCTGCCAGTCGAGCCCAGGTCCAGATAACGGCGCCGATCAACGGAATCGACTCCGCCATGAATCGATACAGGCGGACGCGGAACCGGTTATCTTGCCGCTCATTGGGCGAAAAGGTTATCCCTCTGGTGTAGTTTACTGGGTGCTGAAATCCAAGCACGTGACGCTCACGAGTGCGGATACTGTCGACCGCCGCATTCCGGTAAGCCGATTCTCCAACCGTTGGCGATAAATTCATAGACTACCTCCATGGCTATATAAATGGCGCTCTCTTGGCGTTTACCACCAACTAGATATCGATTTGGCCGGTTTTATTGCCGATCCGAATAAACAATGAATTGTCTACCAATGAATTGCCCCAAAAGGCTATATATGTCAATTAGTGTCCAGAGTTTGGACAACTCCGCGTCGAATTATGATGGTTTGAGCATGTTTGGGATTGTCAGTAGAGATTTCCTGGGGTACTCAAGGCAGGTACGAAAAATCTAACACAATACCTAGTAAGATGTTACCAAACCGGGTCACAATTCCATTATTCTATCATTTGCCCGATTCGGTCTGAGAGGCATGATTTTGAGTATGGCCTCGACCAACCCATTCCTAATTCATGACTATAGTTTGAGTTGCATAGGCCGGCGATGGTGTCGGAGGGCTGTACAGTTCCGTTTCCTCCGAGCGGGCGCCTCTGATAATGCAACCGGGGGTAGGCCCATAATCGACTGTCTCCTAATGTATTATGGCTTCAACAGGAATGGTCTCCCGATGGCACACTTATTGCTTGTTTCTTCTTCAGTGAGTATGGA
>JAAZOE010000079.1 GCA_012797915.1 Candidatus Zixiibacteriota bacterium
GATTCTGCTTTTGATTCTGTCGGCCTCGATGTCCACCTTGGCGGCCCTGGTGCTGATTTCCAGTTCCGCCGTGGCCAAGGATTTCTACGCCGGTTTCGTCAACCGCAACGTCTCCGATGCCGCACTAACCCGGCTGATGCGCCTGCTTAATACCGTCATCGTGATTTTGGCCGTGGTCCTGGCCTACTTCCGCCCGGCCACGATCGTGAGCATTCTGGGCATCTCCTGGGGGGCCATCGGTTCGGCCTTTCTGGGGCCGTTCATCTGGGGCTTATTCACCAAGCGAGCCAGCCGCATCGGGGCGATCGGATCGTCCTTTATCGGCCTGGCCGTCTGCCTGATTCTGTATGTCACCGGAACCAAATCACCGCAGGCCGGAACCATCGGCATGCTGACGTCGCTGGCCTTGACGCCGATCATCAGCCTCGTCTTCCCCGGCCGCAAAACGATGGATGTGAGCAAGGTATGACTTTAAAAAATATCATGATCGCTGCCCTTATGGTTACGACCCTCGTTTCCGCGTCATGGGCGGAAAAAATCAACGATCATTGGACGGTCACTTTCGGCGAGCGAATGCGTCTGGAGAGCTGGGACAATACCATGAGTTTCGATGAGACCGCCGCCGATTCGCGCACCTATACCCGGAACCGGACGCAGCTGGGGGCGGTCTGGTCGCCCTCGTCGAATCTGACCTTTGGCGCGCGTCTGGGCAATGAGTTCCGTTATTATATGGCGCCGAAGAATATTGATTTCCACTTGAACGAAGTTTTCATCGACCAGCTCTACGGAAAATTGATTCTGCCGTGGTACAAGACGATGACTCTGACCGTCGGCCGGCAGGATATCATCCTGGGCGAAGGGTTCATCGTGATGGACGGCGGGCCGCTGGATGGCTCGCGGTCGGGGTATTTCAATGCCGCGCGTCTGGATTGGACGATCCGGCCCGATCATGTTCTGACCGCTTTCGTCAGCCACCTGGAAGAAACCGATGCCTATCTGCCGATTATTCACGATCAGCATCAGGCGCTGGTCGAACAACCGGAATCCGGACTGGGATTGTATTTCAGCGGAACGGGGAAGCAGCGGGAAATCCATGGATACGTCATCCGGAAGGACTACCGCGACAACGCCGCCTTCCCCTTCACGGCGAACGTCAATTCCCTCGGCGGCCGGATCAAGCAAAAGGTATCCGGCGTCGACATGACCGCGGTACTGGAAGCCGCGTACCAGTTCGGCGAACGGGGGAATGCCGACCGCGGCGCTTATGGCGGGTACGGCTACCTGCAGTATCGCCCTGCTTGGCGCACGCCGCGCTGGTATCTGCCCACATCGGTCACGGCCGGTTTCCTGTGCCTGTCGGGCGACGATCCCGGGACCGGCGACTGGGAAGGGTGGGACCCACTGTTCGGGCGCTGGCCGAAGTGGAGCGATTCTTATATTTATGCGGAAATCAAAGAGGATGCCGTCGCCTACTGGACGAATCTGATCTCCCTCAACATCGAGACGAAGTTCCAGGTAACCCCGGCGGTCGAGTTGAGACTCGCCTATCAACATCTGACCGCACCACAGGCGGCCGACACATTATCCGCCTTTCCGGGCGGCACCGGCACCGCCCGCGGCGAGTTGTTCATCGGCAAGTTCTCGTACAAGTTCGACCAGCGATGGTCGGGGCATCTGTTGTATGAATGTCTCGACCCCGGCGATTATTATTTCGATGGCGCCGACGACTATGTCTGGTTTCGCGCGGAACTGACCTATCAGTATTAGAATATCATCCGAAGCGCGGCGGCAGGATTTAATCCCGCCGCCGCGCACTGAATAGAAAAGTCGGACGGCCAAAAACCGTCACGCCGGCCGCCGATTGGGGGCGCCCTCCAAGTCGTTACACCGCGACATCTTACAGCTCGAGAGTGAGAACGGCGCGTGGCCCTCCCATTGATTCGACCTCTTTCCTCAACAAGCGGAAATATATATCGACTGGACAGGGGCGAATGACATGCCAATAGAGCCTTCCCGGCTGGCTGAACGCCCCGCAAGATGAAGTCCATTTTGGGCTTGCCAGAATGGGAGTTATGTATTTATTGGTAGTGCCAACGTAAGGTCCGGCGGTCGAATACGGCCGGCGACGGACGTCGGGCGAAAGGGACGTAAACGTCAAGTGCGGGAACAGAATATGGGTAAATTGGAGAAGATTCTCGTCATCCTGGTGATCGGGTCGCTGTGGGGGGCGCTGGAATTGTTCGGACGGGACATCATGCGCGCCATGGGAGTGCCTCAGAAATCGGCCCTGCTTTTCGGACTGGGGATTATTATTCTATACGCCTCCAAAAAGCTGGTCGATTTCCCCGGATCGGTCACCATCATGGCGGTGATCGCCGGCCTGTTCAAGATGGCTTCCAGCTATTTCTTCCCCTGCCAGTTCTCGGCGGTGGTCATCAACGGGATCGTTTTCGATATCACCTATCTGGCCTTCAAGGACCGGCTTGATGCCAGCATGGTCTTCCGGGCCATCGCCGCGCCGGTCATCGTCTATGTCTCGTATGCGACCTTCGCCCTCTTCGCCACCTACCTGCTGCGCGAAGGGTCCTGGGTCGAGCGGGGCTGGGAAGGTGTCGTCTCCTATGTTCGGTATGATGCCCTGACCGCCGCGCTCATCACCATCGTGACCATTCACCTCGGCTACTCCCTGGCCAGGGCGGTGAAGCCGCTGGCCCAGCCGCGGACGACGCGGATGCCGGCGATGGCGTTTCGGGTAATATCAGTAGCCTTGGTGGCCGTCATCTGGGTCGCGGGGCAATGGTTCGTGAACTAGTCAGGACCGTAAGGATCGATATGCCGATACAAAGGATAAAAGTCGTCTCCGCCAAATGCACCGGCTGTCGTCTGTGCCGGCAGATCTGTGCCATCAGCCATTTTGGCGACATCAATCCCCAAAAGGCGGCGCTGAAGATCGAAGCTCATTTCCCGCAGCCGGGGGTATATCGCCCCAGGGTCTGCACGCAATGCGGCAAGTGTAGAGAAGTCTGCCCCGAGGGGGCGATCTACCGCCGCGAGGACGGCGCCTACATCGTGGTGGCGGAAAAATGCACCAATTGCGGCCTCTGTATCCCGGCCTGCAAACCGGGCGTTATCTTCCAACATTCCGAAGTTCCCTACGTCATCATCTGCGACAACTGCTTCAAATGCACCGAGCTGTGCAACACCGGCGCCATCACGATTCACACCGCGCCGGTCAAGGAGGGCGCATGAAAGCCGAGCGTTTTGCGGGTTCCGACGGTTTGGCCGGCACGACCCTGCGGATCAATCTCACCACCGGGGAGATCAAGAGTTCTCCGACCGACACGAAGCTGATGCGCGAATGGTACGGCGGCCGGGGCGTGGTGGCCAAGATTCTGTACGATGAGGTTCCCCGCGACGCTGATCCGTTCGGGCCGGAAAACCTCTTCATCGTGAGCGCCGGGGTCATGAGCGGATGTTTCATTCCGGCGGGGGCCAAGGTCGGTTTCGGGTCGATCTCCCCCCTGACCAACGGCCACGGCGATTCCAACATGGGGGGCCATCTGGGCCCGGCCCTCAAGTTCGCCGGATACGACCTGGTAATCATGTCCGGCATCGCCCCCAAACCGACCTATCTCTTCATCGATGACGATACGGTCGAACTCCGCGATGCCGCCCAGTACTGGGGTATGGGGTCGCTGGAATGCGAGCCGGTGATGAAAAAGGACCTGGGCGAGGATTTCGAGATCGCCACTATCGGGCCCTCCGGCGAAAACGGCATCCGCTTTTCCTGTATCACCCATGATTTCGGTCGCCAGGCGGGATGGACCGGCCAGGGGGCGGTCATGGGCTCCAAGAAGCTCAAAGCCATCGCCGTCCGGGGCACCGGCAGTATCAAAGTCCATGATCTCGCCAAATTGACCGAGCACGTGTCGGCCATCATCAAACGGACGAAGACGCATCCCAATATGGACCCGTGGCAGAAATACGGCACCGCCTTCTTCATCGAATGGTCCAATTCCAACGCCGTCATTCCGACCCGCAATTTCCAGACGACCCATTTTGAAAGTATCGACGGCATCAGCGGCGAGGCGCTGGTGGAGAAGTGCCTGATCACGCATAAGGCCTGTTTCGGTTGTTGGATGAACTGCGGCAAGTACACCAAGGCGGTTCTACCGGGCAAAGAAACCGTCTACCTGGAAGGCCCCGAATACGAAACCGGGTCGCTGTGCGGTTCCAATCTGGGCATGACCGACATCAACCAGGTCGCCTACCTGAACTGGCTGTTGGACAATGTCGGCATGGACACCATGTCCGGCGGCGGCGTGATTGCCTTCGGGATGGAATGTTTCCAGCGCGGGCTGATCACCACCGACGACCTCGAGGGGCATACCCTCAATTGGGGTTCGGTGGAAGACGCCGAGCATTTTGTCGACATGATCGTGCATCGCCGTGGGATCGGGCAGCATTTCGCCGGCGGAACCAAGCGGGCCGCTGAATATATCGGCCGGGGGAGCGAGAAATTCGCCATGCAGGTCAAGGGACAGGAAATGTCGGGGTACGACGGCCGCTACGCTCCGGGAATGATGCTGGCCTACATGACCTGTGACATCGGCGCTCATCACAACCGGGCCTGGACGATCACCGTCGACATGGCCGAAGGGCGCGAGACAATCGAAGGACGGGCCAAGGTGGTGATCTATCTGCAGCATATCCGGCCGCTGTTCGATTGCTGGTGTATCTGCCGCCTTTTCTGGGGCGAACTGGATATCGAGCCGGAGGAAATTGTCGAGTCTTTGAATGACATCACCGGCTGGAATATCACCGCCGCCGACGCGTTCAAGACCTCCGAGAAGATCTGGAACCTGGTGCGCTGCCAGTATCTCGAACGGAATCGGGCCGACGGCCGGACATTCGATTATCCCCCGGCGCGGGCCTGGGAAGACAAGATTCCGACCGGCCCCGGCGCCGGCAAGGGGCTGACCTTCGAGCAGGTCGAGGGGATGCTGGACGACTATTACGCCTGCCGCGGATGGGATCCCAAGGGCAATCCCAGCCGCGAGGTACTGCATGATTTGGGGCTTGATTTCGCGGCGGATAATCTCGAAAAGATCGGTTTGTTGGGCAAGCCGCTGCCGAACGGTATCCCGGCCGTCCGCGGTGAGCGGTACAAACCGAAAGCATTTTAGCCTCCAGGGGATTGAGTCATGACCATCTTCCTGAAAGCCGGCGGCCAGCTTCGCGCCAAGCTTAATCCCGATGTCGACTATTACACGCGCAAAGTCGAGATCGACGGCGGTAAAACAATCGCCGAAATCCTTGACGCGATCTCGCTGAATCCCGCCTTTGTCGCCCTGATTCATGTTGACGGCAAACTGAAGGACCTGTCGTATACGCCGTCCGACGGCCAGACCATCATCCTGCAACCGCCCGTGTCCGGCGGATGAGGATGGGCCCCATGTCGCTTTCGGAATCCGAAATCGAGAGGTATCAGCGGCAACTCCTGGTTGATGGCTGGGATCAAGAGAAACTCAAACGTGCCCGGGTATTGATCGTCGGGACCGGGGGGCTCGGCGGGGTGAGTGCAACTTATCTGGCCGCCGCCGGGGTGGGGCATCTGCGCCTCTGCGACCGCGATACGGTCGAACGGTCCAACCTGAACCGCCAGATACTTTTTGCGGCCGACGATATCGGCCGCCCCAAGGCGGCTCTGGCGGCCAAAAAGATCTCCCGGCATAACCCCGAAATACAGGTCGAGGCCATAGCGGATGCGCTGACCGAATCCACCGCGCGCGATCTGGCCTCGGGATGCGATCTGATTATCGACGGTCTGGACAATCACTCCGACCGTTTGATTCTGAACAAAACGGCATGCGCTCGCCATCTCCCGTTCGTCTACGGAGCGGTCGATGAATGGATGGGACAGGTAAGCTTCTTTCATCCGCCGCAAACCGCCTGTCTGGCGTGTCTCCTGCCCCGCGACATATCGAACCGGGGACCGATACCGGTCTACGGCGCCATGCCTGGGGTCATTGGATCGCTGCAGGCGACCCTGGCGCTCCGCTATCTGCTGACCGGCGAGAACCCCATGACCAACACCCTGCTGATTTTCCGTTCCGACACGATGAATTTCGAATCGGTATCGTTCGAGAAACGGCCGGAATGTGTGGTGTGCGGCACATCGTAGCGGCGATCCCGTCTCTCCCGCCTCCACGATCGTCGTGTGGAATCGGCGGCAAGCCCCGGTGACGCTCACCCCGCCGACTGCAGTTGACATTTCGGAGATCTTTGCCTATACTGATGTGGGGAATCGCCCGGATTCTTGGATATTCCGCGTCTATTCATGGGGAGGTATCGCATGCGCGCGTCGAAATCATACCCGCTCTACTCCTTTTTTTTGGTACAATCGCCGGAGTGTTCATCGCCGGTTGTTCGGATGACGATATCCCGACAGGGCCTTCTCTCGAAGGAACCTGGGCATGTATCGGGACGGGACAGAACGGCTTTCTTTTCGGTCTCGCCGCCTACGACGATAGATTGATTGCTTCGGGCAATATCTTTATCGCCGACACAGTCCCCGGCTATGACATCGCGGCCTGGAACGATTCGTCCTGGACGCCGTTGGCAACGGGAATGGACCATCTTGCCGCTGCCTTCACCGTTTTTGACAACAAACTGATCGCCGGAAGCTGGTCCGGCAACCGCGTTGATTCAGGCACCAGCGTCATTACCGCCTGGAACGGGTCGTCCTGGGAGCCACTGGGGACCGAAATAGACGGCTACGTTCAATCTCTTATCGTGTATGACAATACCCTGATCGCTGCCGGATTTACAGGGACGCAGGTCGACGGTGAAGGTTGGATACTCGCCTGGGATGGTTCGACCTGGACCGCTATCGTGACGGAAATTGCCAATGGCAATTTCTGGAGTGAAGTGAACACCCTTGCTGTCTACGACAACCACCTCATCGCAGGCGGCTGGTTCGACAGCATCGGTGGGGTCAGCGCGAATAACATCGCCGCCTGGGACGGCTCGGCCTGGACGCCGCTGGGAAGCGGCGTCGACGGCACCATTTGCGCTCTTACTGTCTGGGACAACCGACTGATTGCCTGCGGGCAATTTACGACGGCCGGCGGGGTCGGGGCCAACTGTATTGCCGCCTGGGATGGCTCATCCTGGAAATCAATCGGATCGGGAACGAATGCCACGATCTGGGCGGTCACCGCCTTTGGCACACAGCTCGTCGCTGCCGGTGAATTCACGACCGCCGGCGGGGTGGCGGCGCGCGGAGTTGCCGCCTGGACGCCGGAATGACCACCGATCGGATCAATTGATTGGAATTGACCTCACAGGAAAACAGGAGGGTTCACATGTATTTTTCAAGATTGTCCATCATTACAGGAGCCTGTTTGCTGATAATTGCGAGCCTGCTTGCTGTCGGTTGTTCGGATGAGGACAAACCGACTGCCCCGACGGTTCATTATACCTGGGAGCCGCTTGGGATGGGGATGAATGCCATGATCTCAGCTCTCACGGTGTATGACGGCAAGCTGATTGCCGGAGGGATCTTCGACACCGCCGGCGGGGTAGGTGTGAATAGTATTGCCGCCTGGGACGGCTCATCCTGGTCACCTCTCGGATTGGGAACGAACTACTACCCCTATGCCCTCGCCGTCTATGACAACAATTTGATCGCCGGAGGAACGTTTAAGACCGCCGGCGGGCAGACCGTTAATCGCATCGCGGCTTGGGACGGTTCGTCCCGGGCGGCCTTTGAAACGGGAATGGACAGACCTGTCTATGCTCTCACTGTCTACGGCGATAAATTGATTGCCGGGGGAACCTTTCATACCGCCGGCGGCGTCGAGGCCAACCATATAGCCGCCTGGGACGGTTCGGCTTGGGCGCGGCTCAAAATAGGAGTAGACGACGAGGTAGACGCTCTCACGGTCTACGATAATAGGCTCATTGCCGGAGGTTGGTTTACCACCGCCGGCGGCCTCAGCGCCAATAATGTCGCCGCCTGGAATGGTTGGAACTGGGCGTCCCTCGGAGCGGGAGTAAATGCCGCAATCCATGCTCTCACGGTCTACGACGGCAAGTTGATCGCTGGGTGGGGCACCTCCACCGGCGGCGGTGTTAATTCATGGAACGGTTCATCCTGGACGGTTCTGGGGCCCGGAATGAACCATACCGTCAGGGCTCTCACCGTCTATAATAACACGCTGATCGCCGGAGGAGCTTTTACCACCATCGGGGGGGATAGCACCAAATATATTGCCGCCTGGGACGGTTCCACCTGGACGTCACTAGGTACAGGATTCAAAAGCCCTGTCTTGACCTTTACGGTCTACGGCGACAAATTAATCGCCGGGGGCTGGCTCGATTCGGCCGGGATCGTCAGCGTTAACAATATCGCGGTCTGGGATTATCGGTAATCCGTTCGGTCCGATGCACTGGCAGATGGCCCGTCAGGCCGGGCCAGCCCTTTCCTACCGACTAAAAGAAGTCTCCTTCAATGCCTTGAGGGCGTCCTGATACACGGCCGAGGAATAGTCGGTCAGTAGTTTTCGCGCCGCTTCTTGATTGCTGGTCCATACCTGCATGGCTTGCCGTTCTTTGTCTGCTCGGTAGGCAAGGGCTTTCGACTCCACGGCCTCAATTGCGCGGCGGGCGTCATCTGCTATCGAACGGTATCGTTGTTCGACATTGTATCGAAACGACGAAAACGTCCAATAGGCGCTAGTCGGATCGATGGTGAACGGCTTTTCGACTTTCGATCGATACTCGTCCTCCCCGGGCGTGATGCTTTCCCCGGCGTAGGCCTCGGGGAAGGCCGGTTCGCCGAAATAGAACGGCACGTAGCATGACGCGCAGGGTGAGGACAGACAGACCCACCAGACCAGGCCGATATCGACAGGCATATCGCCGCGCAGTTGGGCGATGAAGCTGGTTTGCGTCTCGCTGTTGCAGATGGTCGAAATAGAATTACCATGAGGACAGCCGGTGAGTGAATCAACCCCGTACAGAGGCGTGTCCTCATAATGGCTCCGCAGGACGGCCATGAGCGATTTGACATCCAGCTTGTTTTTCGATACGACTGAAAACGGCAGCGGCTCGTCATGCTCAGGCGGATCGGATGCTACCCGTCGGAGGCCTTCCCACTGGCGGCCGATATTGGAAGGATTGACCGCGGCGCTTGGATCGGCATATGCCCGGGCGAAATTGAACGCACCATCGGTCTTGGGATCATACCAGCCGCGGGAGGCGGCATAATCGATGATGTCGGCCGACCCGAGATAGTTGGTCGTATCGGTGAGAGCGATTTCCTGAACCGTGTACGTATTGGCCACCATCGCCACCTGATTATCGGGAACCCGTTTGGCCACCCAGTGTCGGCCGTTGACGGCGCAAAACAGCCAGCCCTCGTGTGGATCGCATATAATGTATGTCCTTCCCGATCCGGCATATCCGAATCGCTCGACCAGTTGGCCGGCCAGATGTACCCCCTCCCGGGCGGTAGTCGCCCGTTCAGCGACCAACCGGCGAAGCATCCGGCCGATGCCGGGTCCGGTCAGGGACGGCCGGTCCTCGCGCGAGGGACAGGCATCGGAGCTGATGCAGACTCCCCACTCGTTCAGATAGCTGTCGGAGTATGGCATTCCCGGCATTTCCGACCAGAGAAAGGCCCAGGTTTGGTGGACTTGTTCCATCGTCAGGCCGCTGTCGATGTGAACCATCGTACCCGGAGCAAAGGTCTGCCGGGCGATTTTGCGATGATTGACGATTTGCGGAATATAATCATCCTCGTTGTGGGCCATAATGACGGAGCCGGTCGCCGAGACATCCCTGCCGACCACGATGGAATAGCAGCCACCGTCGGAACGAAGTTGCTGTTGGGCCGGGAGGGCGCCGACAATCAGCAGAGTAATTCCAAGAAAAATAATCCAGAATATCCGCCGCAAACGAGCCTCGCGTTTCAGGAGGTATCGACCGGCCGGCCGATCCCCCTGCCAATCGTGTCCGTCGACCGTAAACAACCAAACCAAAAACCGAAAATCAACCGGGAAGATTGACCGGCCGATATTTCCCTCCGTCTTGACCCTTCCAACGCGATTCGGTATCTTGACGGCAACGACGAGATAACCAGAGCATTCAACCGCCGGAGTCCCCGTGGCCGCCGTCCTGTTGCTGCAGATGCCGTTCGGTTCCCTGAATCGACCGAATCTCGGGCTCAGTCTCCTTCAGGGAGTCATCGAA
>JAAZOE010000013.1 GCA_012797915.1 Candidatus Zixiibacteriota bacterium
ATTATCGTTTCTTTGCCAACTCTTTTGTTTGGGCCGTAACAGAATAAAGACGCCGAAACCGGGTCCCTTGTTGAACAAACGGTCACGGCGAAACCGATTGTGAGAAATCGAATTTAGCGACAGGAATCGACATGAACAAAAGCTTGGATTGCATCTTTCGCCCCCGCTCCCTGGCGGTCATCGGCGCCTCTTCGACCCGGCTGAAAATCGGACGGGAAATCCTTCATAACCTCATCGATTACGAATTCAACGGCAAGATATTCCCGGTCAACCCCAAAGAAGGGGTTATCCATTCGATGAAAGCCTACGCCAGCGTCCTGGATATTCCCGATCCGGTCGACACCGCCATCATCGTCGTCCCCAAGGAAAAAGTGGCCGGCGTGGCCGAACAATGCGGTCAAAAAGGAGTCAAAGGGCTGGTGGTTATCAGTGCCGGGTTCCGCGAGGTCGGCGGTCAGGGGGTTGCGCTGGAAGAAGAACTTCTGGGTATCGTCAAGAAATACGGCATGCGGATGGTCGGTCCCAATTGCTTCGGCGTGGTCAACACCGACCCCAATGTCCGCCTCAATGCCACCTTCGGCAAGGCCCGTCCCAAGCCGGGCAACCTCTCCTTCATCTCCCAGTCCGGCGGGCTGGGGGAGGCGATTCTGAACTTCGCCGGGTCGTTGAACCTCGGATTTTCGATGTTCTGCTCGGTCGGAAACAAGGCCGACATCTCCGGCAATGACCTGTTGCACTATTGGAAAGACGACCCGGCCACGGACATGATCCTGATGTATATCGAAAACGTCGGCAATCCCCGCAAGTTCATCACCATCGCCCGCGAGGTCACCCGCACCAAACCGGTGGCCGCGGTCAAGTCGGGGCGAACCGTGCAGGGGGCCAAGGCCGCATCGTCACATACCGGGGCGCTGGCCGGCATGGATGTCGGCGTGGATGCCCTCTTCGCCCAGTGCGGCGTCATGCGCACCACCACCATCGAGGAACTGTACGATATCGCCATGGCTCTCAGCCATCAGCCGGTCCCCAAGGGGAACCGGGTCGCTGTCGTGACCAACGCCGGCGGACCGGGGATTGTCGCCACCGATGCCCTGATCGGCCACGGCTTGCAGCTGCCGCCGCTTCCGGATGAAGTCGTCAATCGGTTGCGGTCGTTTTTGCCGGAAGAAGTCTCCCTGCATAACCCGCTCGACCTGGTGGCCGGGGCCAGAGGGCCGGAATTCACCATGGCCCTGGAGGCGGTCTGCGCCGGCGACTGGTACGACACCATTGTCCCGATCTTCGTCCAGCCGATCACCATCGACGAGATCGACGTCGCTCAGGCGATCATCAATGCCAAGCAAAAATCGGCCAAGCCGTTTCTGGTCTCCTTTATGGGGGTCGGTTTCCGTTCGCGCGGCATGGAGATGCTGATGGAGGCGGGCATGCCGGTCTTCATCTTCCCCGAGGCGATCGGTAAGGCGCTGGCCACGATCGAGGATTACCGGGAGTATCGCGACAAGTTACAGGCCCATCCGGATGTCTACCCGACCTACCCAGTTTCCAAAAGCGCCGTCGAGCAAATCATTGCCCGGTATCAAACCGCCGGGAAGAAGCATATCGTCGGCCAGGACGCCGTGGATATTCTCCGCGCCTACGGCATCTCGGTCGCGCCCTATGCCATCGCCGCCGAATGGGACGAGGTCCGCCGGGCCGCCGCCGAGGCGGGATACCCGGTGGTCATGAAACTGCACACGCCGGAAATCCTCCATAAAACCGAGGCCAAGGCCGTCCGCGTCGATATCCGCAATGAAGCGGAACTGCGGGCAAACTATGACGATCTCAAACAGCGGATCGGGCCGCTTCCGGCCGGCGAACGATTCTCGGTGGCCCTGCAACAGATGCTCTCCGGCGGGGTGGAGACAGTCATCGGCATGACCAACGACCCGGCCTTCGGACCGCTGATCATGTTTGGCCTTGGGGGCGTCTATGTTGAAATTATGAAAGACGTCACTTTCCGGATTACACCACTATCGGAAGGGCGGGCCGAGGAGATGATTACCGGCCTCAAATCGTACCCCTTGCTCTCCGGCTTCCGCGGCTCCAAGCCGGCGGATATCGAAATTCTCAAGGAAACGCTGTTGCGCCTGTCGCAGCTGGTCGGCGACCACACTGTGTTCGCCGAAATCGACATCAACCCCTTCATCGTCTCGCACGACCGCGCCCGGTGCAAGGCGGTCGATGCCCGGTTCATCCTGAAATGACCCCAAATATAGAGGCAAAAAACCGCTTGAGAGGGGCTGTCGGGAGGTATATATTCCCTGATTGTCGTCCGTCCGGCCTGCCGCCGGTCGGGACCCGGAGGAGTCGTGTCTGAAGTCAGAGTCCGCATCGCCCCGTCGCCGTCCGGCTTTTTGCATGTCGGCACCGCCCGCACGGCCATTTTCAATTGGCTGTTCGCCCGGCATCACGGCGGCAAATTCATCCTCCGAATCGAGGACACCGATGAAGAACGCTCCGACAGCGCGATGGTCGAGGCCATCACCGGTTCCCTGACCTGGCTCGGTTTGACCTGGGACGAAGGACCTATTCATCAGTCCCAACGGTGGGACCGATACACCCATTATTTGGAGCAGATCAAGAAATCGGGGCGGGTCTATCGCTGTTTCTGCACCCCCGCCGAACTACAGGCCAAGCGGGAGGAAGCGCAGAAAAATAAGGCCGACTATCGGTACGATCGCACCTGCCTGCGGCTTTCGCCGGAGGAAATACAAAAGAAACTAGACGCCGGTATCCCGTACGCCTGGCGGCTCCAGATACCGGACGGGGAGACCCGGTTCACCGATATCGTCTATGGCGAAATGGTCAAGCAAAACAAGGACCTCGAAGACCTGGTCATCTGCCGCAGCGACGGCCGGCCGATTTACAACTTCGCCGTGGTCGTGGACGATCACGAGATGGGGATTACCCATGTCATTCGCGGCAACGACCATCAGACCAATACCTTCAAGCAGGTACTGATCTACGATGCCCTCGGATTTCAGGTCCCGCAGATGGCCCATCTGCCGTTGATCTTCGACCAGCGCAAGAAGAAGATCTCCAAACGGGACAAGGCGGCCAACGCCTCCGATTATGCCAGGGAGGGATTCCTCCCGGAAGCGGTGGTCAATTACCTGGCCATGCTGGGGTGGTCGCCCAAAGACGACCGCGAAATCATGACCCTGCCGGAACTGATCGAGGCGTTCGATCTGCGCGGGGCCAACAAATCCAACGCCATCTTCGACCTGGTCAAGATGCGCCATTTCAACGCCGAGCATATCCGGCGGAAAACCAATCATGACTTGGCGGTGCTGGTCGCCCCGCTTCTGGTCGCCGCCGATGTCTGCACCAAGTATGGTCTGGAAACCCGCTGGCGGTATCTGATGGATGTCATCGGGCTGGTGAAAGACCGCTGTTCCGTGTTGACCGAATTCGTCGATCAGGCCGCCTGCTTCTTCCGGGCCCCGGTCGGGTATGACATCGAGGGGAAGGAAAAATACTTCTCTCCCGAAGCGGCCGACCGCCTGGATAGACTGGCTGATATTTTCGACGGTTTGGCCGATTTTACCCATGATGCCGCCGAGTCGGCCTTAAGCGGCCTGGCCGAAACACTGGGCGTCAAACCGGCGCTCTTGATTCACCCGGTGCGGCTGGCCGTGACCGGGCGGACCAAAGGGCCGGGATTGTACGAATTGCTGGTTTTGATCGGCCGTCAGGAGTCGACGGCCCGGATGCGCGCCGCGGCGCGGCATATCAGGGAAGCCCGATAAGGGGATAAAGGATTGCAACTATGGCCACGAACGAACCGACACCGACCATCGACTTCATCCGCGAGATCATCAATCGCGACAACGAAACCGGCAAATACGGCGGACGGGTGGCGACCCGCTTTCCTCCGGAACCGAACGGCTATCTTCATATCGGGCATACCAAGTCGATCTGCCTCAACTACGGCATCGCCTGCCAGTACCACGGGACGTTCAACCTCCGCTTTGACGATACCAACCCCAGCAAGGAAGAACAGGAGTACGTCGACAGCATCAAGGAGGATATCCGCTGGCTGGGGGCCGACTGGGAGGATCGTCTCTATTTCGCCTCCGACTATTTCGAACAGCTCTACGACTACGCCGTCCAGTTGATCAAGAAAGGCAAGGCGTACGTCTGCGATCTCAGCCCCGATGAAATTCGCGAGTATCGCGGGACGCTGACCGAGCCGGGCCGCGAAAGCCCCTACCGCAACCGTTCCATCGAGGAAAACCTCGACCTGTTCGAACGGATGCGCCAGGGAGAATTCCCCGACGGTTCCCGCGTTCTGCGGGCCAAAATCGACATGGCCTCGGGCAACCTCAACATGCGCGATCCCGCCATCTACCGGATCAAGCACGCCGAGCATCACCGCACCGGCGGCAAGTGGTGCATCTACCCGATGTACGATTTCACCCATTGCCTGTCCGATTCGATCGAACGGATCACCCACTCGATCTGCACGCTGGAGTTCGAAGACCATCGACCTCTGTATGATTGGTTTCTGGACGAACTGGGGGTCTACCATCCCCGGCAAATCGAATTCGCCCGCCTCAACCTCACCTACACGGTCATGAGCAAAAGGAAACTGCTGCAGCTGGTGCAGGAAGGGCATGTCTCCGGCTGGGATGACCCCCGGATGCCGACTGTGGCCGGCCTGCGGCGGCGGGGATACACCCCGGAAGCGATCCGTAACTTCGCCACCCGAGTCGGCGTGGCCAAGCGGGACAGCACGGTAGATATCGCCCTGCTCGAACATTGTCTTCGCGAAGATCTCAATCTCCGGGCAACACGGGTCATGGCCGTTCTGCGGCCGTTGAAAGTCGTCATCGATAACTACCCCGATGGTCAAATCGAGCAGGTGGAGGCGGTCAACAATCCGGAAGACCCGGGTATGGGTACGAGGATGATTCCATTCTCCAAGACCATCTACATCGAGCAGGATGATTTCATGGAGGACCCGCCAAAGAAGTTCTTCCGGCTGGCGCCGGGGCGGGAAGTCCGGCTGAAACACGCCTATTATATCACCTGTGCCGACGTGGTCAAAGACGCCTCCGGGAATGTCGTCGAAGTCCATTGCACGTATGATCCCGCCAGTCGTGGCGGCGGCACGCCCGACGGCCGCGAAGTAAAGGGAACGCTGCACTGGGTGTCGGCCGCCCAGGCGATACCGGTGGAAATCAGATTGTATGACCACCTGTTCACGAAGGAAGACCCCGGCGAGGACGGCGGCGATTTCCGGACACTTCTCAATCCGCATTCGCTGGAGGTACTCACCGGCTGTCTGGCAGAGCCGTCCCTGGCGGAAGCCCGGCCGGGCAGGCCGTATCAGTTTCTGCGCCAGGGGTATTTCTGCGCCGATTCCGGCGACAGCCGTCCCGATCACCTCGTTTTCAACCGCACCGTTCCCCTGCGGGACAGCTGGGCCAAGATTCAAAAGGCCGCAAAGTAGACCCTCAGGGGAACAGGGGATAGAAGGGAAGAGATGCTATGCAGACGAAAATCGAAAAACTCCGGCTGGAAATCGGCAAACTGGAGCAGCAGCTGGAGAAAGACCACTTCCGCGGCATCGTCGACAAAGCCAAGGTGGAGCAGAATTTCAATCGCCTGAAACGGATGCGGAAGGAATTGAAGGAACTGGAAGAACAACAGGGAAAATGACCACGGTCGCCCTGAGCATAGGATGGTATTGATATGACCACAATCAAGTTGTCCGGCAAAGAGCTCCTGAAACGGGCCATCAAGGGGGAACAGGACGGCCTTCGGTTTTATACCTACGTGGAAGGGAAGGCGACCAATCCCGAAGCCAAGCGGAAATTGAAACGGTTGGCCGATGATGAAACCCGCCACGAAAAGACGTTACGCGAAATCTTTCGAACCGTGTACGGTGAAGAGGTCGGCGAACTTCCGGCAGAGGGGATCAACGCCCTGGCCAAGTTCCTAAATACGTCCGGGATCGACGAGCTGAAAACCGAGATGCAGTTCATCGATCTGGCCATCCAGGCCGAACTGTCGGCAACCAACTTCTACAAAGAGAACATCCCGACCGCCGAATCGGCTGAGCTCAAGAAGTTGTATCAAGCGCTGGCGGATGAGGAGTACCGGCATTTCGAACTGTTGCAGGCCGAAAAAGACGCGCTCGGCGGCAATTATTACTGGTTCGGGTACGACGGCAGTTCGCCGATGGAAGAGTAAACCCTTCCATCTATCCGTTCAAACAGCCGGGCGTTCGGCGTCCGGCCGAGAGGGAAACCATGACACTGCAATGCACGGTATGCGGATACGTTCATGACGGCGACGGGCCGCCCGAGGCTTGTCCCGTCTGCGGCGCGGACAAGGGCAAATTCGTCGAGCGCCGGGGTAGAATGCGGCTTGAAATCGATGGGGAGTAACCATGCTGAAAATCGGCGATGAGGCGCCCGATTTCACTCTGCCCGGCCACAAAGGAGGACATGTCGCCCTGTCGCAGTTCCGGGGCGTGCGCAACGTCGTCCTGGCCTTTTATCCGCTGGACTGGACTCCGGTCTGAAGCGAACAGGTGCCCGCCTATCAGGCCGATGCGGCCCGGTTCGCGGCGCTGGACACCCAGGTGCTGGGTGTTTCGGTCGATTCCCTTTTCAGCCACATCGCCTGGGCCGAATCGCTCGGCGGCATCGATTTTCCCCTCCTCTCCGACTTTTGGCCGCACGGCAAGGTGGCGGAGCTGTACGGCGTTCTCACCGACGCCGGACATACCGAACGGGTCATTTTCGTCATCGATAAAACCGGCCGCATCCGGCATATCGAACGTCACGATCTGGAGGACGTCCCCGACAATGAGGCGCTCTTCAAGGTCCTGGCCGATCTTGCCTGATCGGCCTTTTCATTGCTCGCCCGGCCCGCCCCCCGCGTATCACCAGAAAAAGAACCTGTCATCAGGAGCAGGCCAAACCATGCTTTCGGTAGGAACACAGGCACCCGATTTCACTCTTTCCGGGTCGCACGGCGCGACCGTCACGCTGTCGGAACGGACCACCCCGTACGCCGTACTCGTCTTTTATCCCAAGAACAACACCCCCGGCTGAAACCGACAATTGGCCGCCCTTGAGGCGGATCGGGCGAAATTCAAGGCGCTGGGCGCGGATATCTGGGGCATCAACCCCGCCTCCGTCGAGGTCCACGACCGGTACTGCGACGGCAAAGGGTTCGGCTTCCCGATTCTTTCCGACGACGGCCGCGAGGTCGCCAAACAGTACGAGGCAATCAAATTCCCCGGCCTGCTTATCCAGCGGACCGTCTATGTCGTCGGCCCCAAAGGGACCATTGTCTTCGCCGAACAGGGGATGCCGGCCGACCAGGCGATCATGGACGCCATCGAGGCGGATCGGAAAAGATAGGACATCTCGATTGGAAGATATCTTCGACATCACCATCGTCGGGGCGGGGCCGGTCGGGCTGTATGCCCTCTATTACGCCGGACTCAGAGACGTCAGGGCCAAGATCATTGAAGCCCTCGATGATGTCGGCGGCGGCCTCAAGGTGCTTTATCCGGAGAAGTACGTCTATGACGTCGCCGGGTACCCGGAAGTCATGTCGAAAGAACTGGTGCGGCAATTCGAGCGGCAAGCCCGCACCTACGGCATGCCAATCCTGCTCGGCCAACGGGTCACCTCACTCCGTCGCCGCGACGACGGCGTCATCGAACTGGCCACAACCGGGGAAACCCACGTCAGCCGGACGGTGATCCTTTGCGTCGGGGGAGGGGCTTTTATCCCCCGGACGCTCGATATCCCCAATGTCAAGCGGCTGGAAGGGGCGGGAGTGTTCTACTATATCAAGGATTCCGCCTGGTTCCGGGATAAGCGGGTGCTGGTCGTCGGCGGAGGGGATTCGGCCGTTGATAACGCCCTTCTGTTGCAATCGGTGGCCCGTCGAGTCGTCCTCATTCATCGTAATGACCGCTTTCGGGCGCACGAACAGTCTTTGCAACAACTGATTGCCTCCGGCATCGAAACCCATTATCCCTTCTGGGAAGTCAAGGAATTGTTCGGCGAAGACCGCGTTCGGGGGGTGACCACGGTTAACACCTTCACCGGCGACGAAATGTCGTTTGAAATTGATGCCTTGGTGTTGAACCTCGGCTTCCTGGCCAATCTCAAGCCGCTCCGCGAATGGGGCCTGGAACTGAGATACAACGGCATCGCCGTCGATGAACTCATGCGGACCAATATCCCGGGGGTCTTTGCCGCCGGGGATATTGCCGGCCATCCCGGCAAAATAAAGCTGATATCGACCGGCACCGGCGAGGCGGCCGTCGCCGTCAACAACGCCGTCCACCTGCTGTACCCCGAACGGCAGGTCGAGCCGGAGCACTCCTCGCATGCCAAACGCCCCGACCCCCGCTAACCGATCCTTTCCCCATTCCGATGTCTCTTGACCTGGTCCCCGCCGTGCAATACCTTATGATTTCGGCCGCCGGAATTTCCCATAAGTCGAGGGCGGCCTTCGTATAAAGTAGGATATAGGAGTGGTGATTTCAGATGCACTTTACGGTTCCGGATAAATATCGGGCGGCGACCCTTCCCGAACTGTCGGCCTTTGTCATGGAGGCCAAACGACGGTACGGCCGGAGGATGATCATCCTGGCGCATCATTACCAGCGCCTTGAGGTTACGGAAGTGGCCGATTTCATCGGCGACTCCTACGAGCTGTCGCGGGTCGCCTCCGAACGCAATGACGCCGAACATATCGTCTTTTGCGGCGTCCATTTCATGGCCGAATCGGCCGATATCCTTTCGGCCGATTACCAGAAAGTGTATCTGCCCAATCCGCTGGCCGGGTGCCCCATGGCCGACATGGCCGACATCGACGATGTCCTGACCGCCTGGCAGCGGCTCGTCGATCTCGGCCTGGCCGAACGGACACTGCCGCTGTCGTATATGAACTCCGCCGCCGAGCTGAAAGCATTTTGCGGCCGCCAAGGGGGATTGATCTGCACTTCCTCCAACGCCAAAGCGGCGTTCGACTATGTCTATGCCCGGGCCGACAAACTGTTTTTCTTCCCCGATGAAAACCTCGGCTACAATGTCGGCCGCCGGATGGGTATCCCGGATGATCAGATCGTGGTCTGGAACTTCCGTGCCGACGATGGCGGCATCGACGCCGACCGTCTGCGAAAGGCCCGGTTGATTCTCTGGAAAGGCCACTGCCACGTCCACACCAATTTCAAACCGGAACACGTGGCCGAGGTTCGTCGCCGATTCCCCGGCGTGAAAGTCGTCGTTCACCCCGAATGCGTCTGGGACGTGGTCGCCGCGGCCGATGCCGTCGGCTCCACCAAATTCATCGTCGACTACATCGGGGCCCAGCCGCCGGGGTCGATTATCGCCGTGGGAACCGAAATCAACCTGATCAATCGCATGGCCCACGCCCATCCGGATAAACGGATCTTCGAACTGTCCGGTCAAACCTGCCCGGTTTGCGCCAATATGTATCGCACGACCATGGCCGACCTGGCCAACACCGTGGAAAATCTCGATGTATTCGATAGAATCGTCGTCCGCGACGAAATCAAGGCGGATGCCCGCCTGGCTCTGAACCGGATGCTGGAGGTTCATTGAGCCGGCGGCCCGAAGGCGACGTCAGGAAATATTGATTGCAGGATAAGACACGGAGGATGTATGGCATTTGAAGTGGTCGTTCCCCAGATGGGGGAATCGGTTCTGGAAGGGACCATCGTCGAATGGAAAGTGGCCAAGGGAGACAAGGTCAAGGTCAACCAGCCGCTGGTTGAGATCATGACCGACAAAGTCAATGTGGAACTTCCTTCGCCGGTCGAAGGGGTGATGGATGATATTCTGGCCCAACCGGGAGAGGTCGTCCCGGTCGGGAAGTTGATCTGCCGGATAACCGTCACCGGCGAAAAACCGACCCCGGCCGCCGACAAGCCGGCCAAATCCGCCTCTTCCGCTCCCGCTCCGGCCGCCGCGCCTCCGGCCTCGGCCCCCTCCACATCCGGCGCCGCTCCGAAAATGACTCCGGCAGTGCGGAAACTGGCCCGCGATTTCGGTCTCGATCCGGCCACGATCGCCGGTACCGGCCCGGAGGGACGAATCACGGCCGAGGACGTTCAAAAGGCCGCCGCCGCCCGCTCGGCGGTCGCCGGCGTCTCGGCGCCATCGAAACCGGCCCCTGCCCCCGCGCCTGCCTTCTCTCCGGCTCCGCCAGCGCCGGGGCAACGAGCGGAAGAACGAATCCCGCTGGCCGGCGCGCGCAAGATGATCGCCGATCATATGCGCCGCTCGCGGCAGATTTCTGCTCACGTGACCACCTTCGAGGACTGCGATTTCACCGCCTTGGTCGAATACCGCAACGCCATGAAAGAACAGTTCCTTGCCGCCTATGGCGTCAAGCTGACCTACATGCCGTTCATCATCAAAGCCGCGACCGAATGCCTCAAGCAGTTCCCGACCGTCAACGCCTCCATGACCGACACCGAGATCATTCTGAAGAAATACTACAACGTCGGCATCGCCGTCGCCCGCGACGTCGGCCTGATCGTGCCGGTTGTGCACGACGCCGACCGCAAGTCGATCGTCGAGCTGGCCGTGGCCCTTGATGACCTCGGCAAACGGGCCCGCACCGATCAGCTCAAACTGGACGAGGTCCAGGGGGGCACCTTCACGGTGACCAACGCCGGGATGTTCGGGGCCACCGCCTCGACGCCGATCATCAACCAGCCGCAAGTGGCCATCCTCGGCGTGCACAACATCGCCGAAAAACCGGTCGTCCGCGGCGGCCAGATTGTCACCCGCTTCATGTCAACCTTTGGGATGTCGTTCGATCATCGCCTGATCGACGGCCATACCGCCGTGCAGTTCCTGCACCGCCTGATCGAATACCTCGAATACCCGGCCTCGATGTTTTTGAGTTCCCATTGATGGCCCGAACCTATTACGGATGGCATATCTTCCTGGGCCGCCGCGAGTACGCGGCGGCCCTCGAATGGCAGAACCGGATGGTTCGCTATCGCCAACATGGTTCCCTCCGCGACACGCTGTTCTATATTGAGCATCCCGCCGTCGTTACTGTGGGCCGGGACTGTCACAACGTCGATCTCTCCCGCGCCTCCGGCATCGAGACGCACCGTATCACCCGCGGCGGCGGATCGACCTACCACGGCCCCGGCCAACTGGTCGTCTATCCGATTTTCGATCTGACCCGACGGGGACGCGATCTGCGCCGGTTCGTGCATGATCTCGAAGAGGGAATCATCCGAGCGTTGGCCGAATACGGCCTATCCTGCGGCCGCCGAGAAAAATATACCGGCGTCTGGACCGGTGACCGCAAGATCGCTTCCATCGGCGTGGCCGTAACCCAGTGGGTGTCGTTTCATGGCGCGGCTATCAACCTGACTACTGACCTGAATGGATTCAGGGTCATCAATCCCTGTGGTCTGTCGCCGGAAACGATGACCAGCCTGGAAAGGGAAACCGGCCGCGCGGTCGCATTGACCGACTTCGCCCCGCACCTGACCGCGGCCTACGCCGACATCTTCGACACCGATTTTCAGGAAATCGATCTGGAAGAGCTGGCCGAAATCGCCCGGCTGGAGGAATCGACCGAATCGCTCTGACGCCGGCCTCGGCTGAGGGGCAGGGTGGCTTCGCAAAGTAATTGGAAAGGAATTTCACTCATGGATGAATGTAAAGACCTGGCCGGCAAGATCGCCTTCGTTTCCGGCGGCACCAAAGGAATCGGCCTGGAAATCGCCGTTGGTCTGGCCGCCCGGGGGGCCAACGTTGTCATCAATTACTTCCGCAGCCGCGACGCCGCCAATGCGGCCGTCGAGAAAATCAAAACCTATGGCGTGGAGTGCTACGCCCATCGCGCCAACATCGGCAACCACGAACAGATTCCCGGTATTTTCGAAAAGATCAAGGAAAACTTCGGCCGCCTCGACATCCTGATCTCCAATGCCGCCCTCGGGCTGTTCACCAACGCCCTGGACATCGACGACAAAGCCTGGCATCTGGCCATGAACACCAACGCCCAGGCGCTGCTTTTTTCCGTCCAGCAGGCCGCCCCAATCATGCCCGACAACGGCCGGATCGTCGCCCTGTCCTCCCTCGGCTCCCAGCGGTACATTCCCGGGTACGCCGCCATCGGGGTTTCCAAGGCGGCACTGGAAAACATGGTCCGCTACCTGGCCTATGAACTGGCTCCACGGCGCATCGCCGTCAACTGCGTCTCCGGCGGGTTCATCGACACCGATGCCCTGCGCGGATTCCCCAACTATGATGATCTGGTTCGGGAGGTGGTGCGGCGGACGCCGTTCGGCCGGATCGGCCGTCCGGAGGAAGTGGCCAGCGTGGTTATCTTCCTGGCCGGGCCGCATGCCGGCTGGGTGACCGGCCAGACGATCATCGTCGACGGCGGTTACTCATTGGCGTGATTCTCGGCGGCCATTTCGCACCGAATAGTTTTCCAAGAGCCGCATCATCACGATCCCGCCGACAATCAACAGCCCGCCGGCCATCTCCTTTGCCGGCGGAAGCGTCCCCAGTATCACCAG
>JAAZOE010000080.1 GCA_012797915.1 Candidatus Zixiibacteriota bacterium
AAAGGGTGAAATCCATCCGCGCGACTCCTTATTGATAGGTGTAAAACCCCCGACCGGTCTTGCGACCGAGATACCCCGCCTGCACCATCTTCCGCAGCAGCGGGCAGGGACGGTACTTTGGATCGCCGTACCCCTCATAGAGGACTTCGATAATCGCCAGGCAGACGTCCAGGCCGATGAAATCGGCCAGGGTCAGCGGTCCCATGGGATGGTTCATGCCCAGCTTCATGACCGTGTCGATCGACTCGGCCGAAGCCACCCCCTCCATCAGGGCATAGACCGCCTCGTTGATCATCGGCATGAGGATGCGATTGGCGATGAATCCGGGATAGTCGTTGACCTCGACCGGGGTCTTGCCCAGCCGGATGGCCAGTTCCTTGATGGTATTGAAAGTCTCGTCGGAGGTGGCGATTCCCCGGATCAACTCTACCAGCTTCATCATCGGCACCGGATTCATGAAGTGCATGCCGATGAACTTGTCGGCGCGATGGGTGATGCCGGCCAGTTTGGTGATCGGCAGCGACGACGTGTTGGAGGCCAAAATCGTTTCCGGCGGGCAGGGAGCATCGAGCCGCCGGAAGATATCCAGCTTGACATCGAGGTTCTCATAGACCGCCTCGATGACCAACTGGGAATCGCGGGCGGTGTTGAGGTCGACGGCGGTGCGGATGTTGTCCATCGCGGCCGTCATCTGCTCCTGGGTAATGACCTCCTTCTTGACCTGGCGTTCCATGTTCTTCCTGATCGTTTCGACGGCGCGGTCGATCAACGCCTGACTGGTGTCGATGAGGTTGACTTTATATCCGGACAGGGCGAATTGGTGACAGATGCCGTTGCCCATGGTGCCGCCACCGATGACGGTGACCCGTTTGATTTCGTCGACGTTCATGTTCATTCTCCTGGTTGCCTTTCTCGCTCGCATCACGCCATTTCGATGGCCAGAGCCACCGCGTTACCGCCCCCCAAACAGAGTGTCGCCAGGCCGTGCTTCTTGCCCCGGTCGGCCAACGCATAGATCAAGGTCGTCAGGATGCGGGTCCCGGAGGCGCCGATGGGGTGTCCCAGGGCCACGGCTCCGCCGTTGACGTTGACCCGGTTCCAATCCCAGCCGAGTTCTTTGCCGTCGGCCAAGCACTGGACCGAAAACGCCTCGTTGGCTTCGATCAGGTCGAAATAATCCAGCTTGACGCCCATCTTATCGCACAGCTTGCGGACGGCGTGGATCGGAGAATAGAACAGCAGTTCCGGCTCAATCCCGGCCGTGGCATAGTCGACCACGCGGGCCAGCGGTTTGAGATTATTTTCCTTCATGAACTTGTCGGAGACGATGACCGCGGCCGAACTGCCGTCGTTGAGACCGGGGGCGTTGCCGGCCGTGACGGTGCCGTCCTTTTGGAACGCCGGTCTCAATTTGGCCAACGATTCCATCGAGATGTTGCCCCGGGGGCATTCGTCCTTGTTGAAGATGACCGGATCGCCCTTCTTCTGGGGTATTTCGATGGGGAAAATTTCCTTGTCGAACTTGCCGGCGTTTTGCGCGGCCACCGCCTTCCGATGGGAATCACAGGCGTACTGGTCCTGTTCTTCGCGGCTGATGTTCGACTTTTTGGCCGTCAGTTCGGCGGCTCCGCCCATATGCCAGTTCTTGAAGGCACACCAGAGGCCGTCCAGAATCATCGAGTCCTGCAGATTCTGGTGACCGAACTTGTATCCGGCTTTGGCGCCGTGCAAGACGTACGGGGTGCCGGACATCGATTCCATGCCGCCGGCGATGATGCAATCGGCGTCGCCCAGACGGATCGCCTGGGTGGCCAGCATGACCGCCTTCAGCCCGGAACCGCAGACTTTGTTGATGGTCAGGGCGCCCGCCAGCGGCGTGACGCCGCCGTGTATGGCCGCCTGGCGGGCCGGAGCCTGGCCGACACCCGCCTGCACCACTTGGCCCATGATGACTTCGTCCACCTTGTTCGGGTCGACGCCGGCCCGTTTCACCGCCTCTTTCACCGCAAATGCTCCCAGCATCGGCGCCGGATGGGACGACAATCCTCCCAGAATCGTGCCGATCGCGCTTCGGCAGGCCGATACGATGTACGCTTGTCTTAGATCGGACATGGCAACTCCTCTGCGACTCAGTATGTGGTTGGAAATCTAATAATATCGAATGCGACCGGCAAAGGCAAGGGAAAAGCGAGCCGCCCCGGCAGAATATGCCTGATGCGGCCGACTCAGGCGGCGCGGCCGCGGCGCCGCAAACCGGATGAGAATTGTTGACGTTCGTCCGTATAACTTGTACATTCCCGACAGCATGGAGGTAACCTATGCCGACCTATATTCTCATGACCAAGCTGGCGCCGGAGGCGTCCAAGGAAATCAAGAAACGAGCCACCCTCGGCCGGGCTTGGCTGGAGCAGGTTCGCGAGAAGTGCCCCGAGGTCAAGTTTGTCGCCCACTATGCGCTTCTGGGGGCGTACGATTTCATCGACATCTACGAAGCGCCGAACGCGGAGATCGCGGCCAAGGTGTCGATGATCAGCCTGGCCAACGGCGCTTTCGAGTCGCAGAGCTGGACGGCCATCCCGTACAAACGGTTTATCGAGCTGGCGGAAGAAATCTGACCCGAACCCGGGCGGTCACTCATCGTCGACTATGGCCGCCCGCCGGTTGCGGTTAGAACTGCGTTACGCAAACCGGCTTGTCATCGGTCCGGAAGAGCGCGTGCACCCGGTCCACCCAGGCCGGATCCGATATCTCGGCCAGATTGTACCGGTATAATTCCTTGAACCCGACCGCCCCGACCAGAAGCGAACTGAACTGGGCGATATCCAAAGTGATATCGACATCTGCCCTGCCCCGCCGCGCGATGACGGATTTCCCCTTGCTGAAGCGGACGATATACCGACCCTGATTGGCCGGGGTGAAGGTATCGGTCACGGCAATCCCGACCGTCACCGTCTGGCCGCCGAAGGAATGGCCGGCCAGGGCGGCGAACATCGCCGGGATATCGATGACCTTGACCATCAGGCCGACGCCGGACAGGTTGGTTTCGTGGTAGATCGGCGCGAACATGTGTTCCCGGGCACGGGGGTCAACCGGGAGGAAATGGAAGTCATCCGCGAAGGTATCGAGAATGATATGGTCGACCTGATCGTGCTGGCTGCGCAGGAAGGCCAGAAGCCCGGCCAGGGCCTCCCGATCGTTGACGAGCAGCTCGGAGACCCGGAGGTTGTTGCGGATGAAGTCATCGGGAGCGGCCGGTTCAAAGGCGAAGGCGGCGTATCCCCGCAGTTCCCCCTGGTCGACGTACCCCGCATACCGGTGCTTGCCGTATTCGAAAATAAGGTTCCAGCCGCAGGCGGTTTCTTCGATCATACCGGATGTATGCATATAGAAGCGATGGTAGCAACGCTGCAATGCCGGCAGGTCGGCCCTGGTCAGGAGCCGGACTGCCCGGCGGGCGGGGCTGTCCGGGAGGTGCGCCGGACGGATGCGGTATTGGTGCAGTTTGGAGCCATACCCGAAGCCCATGGCGCGGTAGAAATCGGGACGGAAGGGATAGAGTATCGCCAGCGGCGTTTTTTTCTTCCGGTAATGATCGATAAAGTGGGTCATCAGGTTTCGGGCCACATGTTCTTTCTTGTGTTCCAGAGCAACCGCCAGACTCCCCCCACCCCCCACGGGTATCGGCACGCCATGGAGGTTCATGGTATAGTCGAACAGGCGGAGGCCGCCGACCAGCTCGCCGGAGCGATAACAGCCCCAGACGGAAACGCGGGGATCGCGGTTTCGCTTCGCCATCCGCGTCCGGACGGCCGCCCGCTCGGCTTTTGAGCGGACCGGCATGCCGGGGTAGGCAAGGATGCAGATATCGATGAACCGGTCCATATCGCCTGCCGGGATCTTCTTGATGACCTCTCCCCGGTCGACCGTCGTTTTCCTTGAACGCGTTGTGCCCATGTCGTGGCTCCCTGTCGATGGTCCCCCGCCGGCGCCGCCGCGGCGCCATTTTCCGCTTGTATCCGGCGGGGAATATAGTATATTTTTTGCGCGAAGTCATTACTCTCACATCTCGTCAAATCCCGAACGGCGGCAGGAGGCTCGCGGCGGACATAGTTAAGGGATTGGTTTGAAGGATTCCGAGAACCTCACACTTTTGGGAGGAGTGGACCATGTCCTTAACTCGTCTGTACCCGCAGGTGGCGGTCCTGGCGGCCGCCGCAGTCTCTCTTATCGTTCTCTGTGTCGCTCCGGCCGGGGCCCAGCCCGTGCTGGTGGTCAGCATCAACGACACGATGATAGTGAATGATTCCACGTCCGTCTGGGTGGATGTTTTCCTGACCAACACATCCGATTCCGTCGCCGGATTCGAGATGACCATCATGCTGGACAATCCCGACCTGATCGAGTTTTTCGACACCGGCGGCGACCCGACCATCGATACGGCCGGTACGCTGATCTCGGGCTGGAGTCTGGTTTCGACCAATTATCTCGGCGGCTCTTCTACGTTCAAGATCGCGGCCCTGGCCTCGTATTACCCGCTTCCGCCGGTGCAATGCATCGCGCCGCGGACCGAACCGGGGCTGTTGTTCCGGATGAAGATGGGGGTTTTCCCCTACACGCCGGGCAGGCTTCCCGACCGGAATATCATTTTGATGATCAACGGTGGCTTGGACTGGACCGCCTTTTCCAACGAAATCGGCACGCTCATCGGCACCACCACCATCATCGACACCACATATCATTACTGGGTTTGCACCCATTGGCAGGGGGACACCTGCCTCGAATGGGAGCAAATCCCCTGGCCGGAGGGGGCCGATTCGACGTCCATGGAGATAAAGCCGATGACGATTCTGGACACGGCCCTGACGCATTACGACGACGGACTCGTCAGGGTTGTGCCCGAGTGTCACGGCGAGTGCGGTGACGCCAACGGCGACGGCCTGGTTAATATCGCCGATGCCGTGTATATTATCACCTATGTATTTCGCGGCGGTCTTCCCCCGGTCGAAGATAAATGCGCCGACGCGAACAATGATTACTCGGTCAATGTCGGCGACGCCATTTATCTGGTCAACTACGTCTTTCGCGGGTATACCGCGCCCGAGTGTTCGCCGCATTGGTGATGGCATCATAATCCGATTTACGGGACGGTCGAATGACGGCCGTCCCGTTTTTTCCGAACATGATTAAATTCCTTGTACGGTGGTACCCTCCATGGGCTTACGGGAAAATGGGTTCGTTTGCTCATTTTTCGTGGGCCCCAACGAAATCGATTCCCAATTTCACCCTCAAGCCAAAAGCTTGAGGGTGCCACCCCGATGGCGGGCGCTGGAAGATCCTCACCACCAACCACTCTTTCCGAGGGCGAGGGGGGAACAAAACAGGATCGCATGACCGGAACGAAGCCGAGAAGAAGCCGATACGAAGCCATTTTGGAAATATCATTGCAGACCGACAAGTCGATGCCTGTGGATTGTATACAGCGGCAAGGCCGGGCGGGAAATGGGTTCGTTTGCTCATTATCGGGGGCCCCAACGAAATCGATTCCCAATTTCACCCTCAAGCCAAAAGCTTGAGGGTGCCGCCCCGAGACGGGTACGGGCAACCGTCTGCGGCGATTGGGACCAGACAACCGCGCATAATGCGGCGGGGATACTGTCGAATTCCGACCCGGAGGGTCGGGGCACCCAGCCGTTGGAATATGCGCCCCGTTTGCGTGCGATAGGCGGGTTGATACAGCATATAGTCCTCATATATATAGCGCTGGACTGTACTTTACCACCAAATCGGTGTTGATTTAGCATCAATTTCGACGGAAAGTGTCGGTTTTGTGGACAGGTGGTCGGGGTGTGCACGAAGCAAGTGCATGCGGTGGTGATATTTCTCCGGGGTGGTCATAAAAACCCACCCGCATTAACAGGCGACAGCAACGGCCGGGCATCCAGTAGCCCAAAGAAACACCCTCAAGCCAAAAGCTTGAGGATGCCACCCGGTGGATGCCAGATTCTGTTTCTCCCACAGCCCGCCGTGGCGGGTGGGGCGCCCGGGATGGCGGGAACCCACCACGCAGCAGCGGGATGGGCCACCGGTCCATAGCGCGTGGGGCACCAGGGCATCAGATTATAATCGCGTTAACCAATATCTTAACCACCTGCCGATTCGAATTCGTGGAGGAGCTCTTTTTGGCGGGCCGTTAACGTCGTCGGGACGCGGAGGTTGACGGTCACCAGCAAGTCGCCCGTGCGGTCGCCGACCGACAGGCCGACGCCGTGCAAACGCAGAACGGTCCCCGGCTGAGTCCCCGGCGGGATGGTCAGCATGACTTTTTTGGTCAGGGTCTTGACCGGGACTTTCGCTCCCAAGGCCGCCTGCGGGAAAGTGATATCCACCGAGGTGTGGATGTCGCTGCCCTCACGTGTGAACTGCTGGTTTTCCATAACTCTCACCTTGATGATCAAATCCCCTTTGGGGCCGCCGTTCCGGCCGGGGTATCCCAGGCCGCGCAGACGAATCACGCCGCCGTTGTCGATACCGGCCGGGATTTTGACATTGATCGTTTTTTGTT
>JAAZOE010000002.1 GCA_012797915.1 Candidatus Zixiibacteriota bacterium
AATGCCATACGCCACCGGCCGGACGCGGGAGATGACAATCCCCGGCTCGGCCGCAATTGACGCACAATCCCTCCGGCCGCCCCGCCGCCGACGGTTCGCTCGGCCGGGGGCGTCGATAGGCCGTCGGTCTCGGCCCCAGATTGACCGTCCGTTCCGTCGGCGCGGCAAACCCATCGTACAATTCGCAACTGATGACATCATATCCGCGGCGTCGTCGATAGACGCACTTGGGGGAGTTGTTGCAGGTCAGACAGGGACCGGTGAGCGGGGCGGCCGCAGCGTGATCTTTTCCGGCCGTTTGGCTCACCTTCGATTTCCCGGATTTCGCCACGCCGTTTCCCTCTGCTCTCCTGCCTGGGCCGAAAACCGTTCTCCCCGGCTTTCCGGGGCGTCGACAGGGTTCCCTTAGACGGGAGGCAATATCCGGTATCCATGTCAGATCAGGGAACACAACGGGGGATCGCCAATTTGAGCAGACCATCCCTCGCCTATCAACATCCTCCGTTTGAACAGTCAAGCAAACGATATGCCGGGGAATTTATCCCCAGATAAGTCTCTGCCGGAATTTGAGTTTGAAGATTCGGCGGATTGTTATTGATTGTAAGTCATAAACTTGTGAAATATATCACAAATGGCGGATTCGATAGGAAGGGTATCCTTGAGCTCAAACAACGCCGTTTGAATTAAAAATAGTGGGGAATTTTGCCCCGGCGGGGAAATATTCCCCGGTCAATTGATTACTCTTTTAGCTTCTCGCGCAAGGTCTTGCGGTCGATACCGAGGATTTCCGCCGCCCGAGTCTTATTCCCGCCGACCATCGCAACCACCTCCCGGATATACTCCCGTTCCATATCGGCCAGCGGGCGGGGGGCTTTGGATGACCGAGGCAGGGCGGATCGCATGAGGGTCGGCAGGTCGGGGGCGTCGATGATATTGCTGTCGGCCATGACGACCAGCCGTTGAATGACATTTTCCAGTTCGCGGACATTGCCCGGCCAGAAATAGTGGGCTAAAACGTTCAGGGCGTCATCGGAGAACCGGACCGGCGGCTTGTCGTATTCGCGGGCAAATTTGATCGCGAAATCGTGGGCCAGAAGGAGAATGTCGTCCCCCCGCTCCCGCAGCGGCGGCACGTTGATGGTAATGACGCTGAGACGGAAGAAGAGGTCATCGCGGAACGATTCCCGCGCCACCAGAGCCTGGAGATTCTTGTTGGTGGCGGCGACGATACGAATATCGACCTTGCGGGTGCGGCTGTCGCCGACCATCCCGACTTCCTTGTCCTGCAGGACCCGCAGGAGCTTGACCTGCATGGCCAGGCTGGTTTCGCTGATTTCATCAAGGAAGATGGTGCCGCCGTCGGCAGTCTGAAAAAACCCGGCGCGTGATTCGATGGCCCCGGTGAAGGCCCCCTTGACATGTCCGAACAACTCGCTTTCCAGAAGCCCTTCGGGGATGCCGCCGCAGTTGACCGGGACAAACGGGGCGGCGGCCCGTCGGCTGGTGTAATGAATCGCCCGCGCCACCAGTTCCTTGCCGGTGCCGCTTTCGCCGGTGATCAGCACGGTGGCCGAGGTGGCGGCGGCTTTCTCGATGGCCCGATACACCTGGTGCATCGGTTCGGACCGGCCGATGATGCCGAAGCGCACGCTCTGATCGCGCCCGGCGACATCGCGGGCGGAGCGTCGCCGGGCCACCCGCCGGGTGGCCTTGGCGACCGCCTCCAAAAGGATGTCATCCGTCACCGGCCGGGCCAGATAGTCGGCGGCGCCATATTGCACCGCCTCCACCGCTCCGCTGATCGAGGCATGGGCGGAGACGACGATGATTTCGGTGTCTTTCAGATTGTTCCGGACGTATCGCACCAGACCGAGGCCGTTGAAGCGGGGGAGATTATGGCCGGTGATGACCGAATCGACGGCGGTCATTTCCAGCAGGCTGATCGCCTCATCGCTGTCGCCTGCCGTCAGCACGCGATACCCGCGCGAGGTCAACAGCGAGGCGACCGCCTCGCATCTCTCCGGAGCATCATCCACGACCAGAATTGTCGCCGCGGGAGTACTCTTTGTCATCGTTTCATTCGTTTCCGTCTGGTATCGGATCGATCCACATCGAAAGTATCAAAAACTCCGGGTATACCCTTCGGGTATCTCGAAAACGGCGGGCTCCACCGGGGCAACCTCGATTTTGGTGACATCCGAACGGAGCGATATCACCGTGGTCATGCCATCTTCGCCGGCCTGTCCCTTCAGCATCGCTTTGACCTGTTCCATCATCGCGGCCGTCGCCGAATCGTCGCCGGTTTCCTCGTCGATTTCCTTGCCCAAGTCAACCGAGGTGGCCACGCTGATCGCCGTCCGCACCGGGAAACCGCTCAATCCCCTGGCGGCATCAGCCAATTGTTTGAGCTGCCCTTTCCCCTTGCCGAGAATCTGGTCGACCATCTCATTCTGGGAATAGGCATCCTGCCCGGATTGGTCAGCCATCAGCTTGTAGTGATTGATCAACTCGTCATTGCCGGGCAGGTTCTTGCCGACCCAAACTTCATAGATCATCCGGGTCCTCTCGCCGGGGGACGCCACCGATAAACCCTCGGCCACTCCCTTGATGCCGGTACAGGTGAAGCCGTTGATCGTGGTCTCGGGCAGAGTGTCAATCGTGATGCTCCAGGTATATTCCGGATCGGCCGTGGAATCTGCTGCCGCCTCGGCTGCGCCGGCTTCGGCCATCGCCTTCAACGTGGAAAGGGGATATTCCAGATACGTCTTAGTGGCCGGACTGAGGATCCACATGACCTTTTTATCCAGGCGGTTGATGATGATGTTTTCGCCGGCCTGGGCCGCCCCGGCCATTATCCCTTTGCCGTTCGTCGCCACCGAGAAATACCCCAGGTCTCCTTTGATCTTCTGCGTGATGACCATATCCGTCCCCCCCAGACCCATTGTTTCCAGGGTCGCCGTGCTGGTGACGATCATATCCGCCGAAACCGACGCCGCGATCACCAATGCAAACGGCAGGGACAACCAGGCAACGAGCTTTTTCATAGTGACTCCTTTTTGTGGCCCGAATCTGCCGGCAACATAGCAGACCGGGGCAGGATAATCAAGGAGTATTGCGCGGACCGATTGCGGTGCGGGCGACGACAAATCATTGTGCCGGCCGTCGGCAGACACTATATTGGCAGCGATCGGATCATCGCCATGGGAAAGGAAACGACGATCAAATCGTCCAGTCGCCAACCGACCCCCCGTTCAGAGATTCGGGTGCTCATCGCCGATGAACGGAAGTTGTTTCGGCAAGGGTTGATCGCGCTTTTCGCCACGGAAACGGGCATTTTGGTGGCCGGAGAAACGGCCGATGGTCTCAGCGCTGTGGAGTTGGCCGACAGCAAGAAACCGGACGTGGTCGTGGTCAACGTCAATCTCCCCGGATTGGACGGGCTCAATGCCGGACGCAAAATCCGCCGCCAGCCTTCTCCTCCCGAACTGGTGTTTCTCTCCACCCGCCACAACGAGGGCCAGATGCGGGAAGCGTTCCGGATCGGCGGACGGGCATGGTTGCTGCAGGACTGTGATTTCCGGGAGCTGGTTTTCGCCATCCGGAAGGCCGCGATTGGAGATTATTATCTTTCCGGTCCGGCCGGACATGAAATGGTGCAGGAATATATCGACCCTGGTGAGGATATCGAGGCGGCCGCGAGAATAATGACCCGTCGCGAAGGCGAACTGGCCCGACTGTTGGCCGAGGGGTACTCGACCAAGGAGGCGGCGGCCAGACTTCGGATCAGCGTCAAAACGGCCGAAACCCATCGTGCGGCCATCATGAAGAAACTGCAGGCGAAGAACGTCACAGATATCGTTAAGTATTGCATCCGCAACCGGCTGATCGAACCCTGACGGCATCTTCGGGCATAACGGACAATCGATATCGAAAATACATGGTATTATCACAAAATCTACATAATATTACCCATTGTGAAACTATTCACAAAGCGTATATTGGAAGTTGTCATCATCGCCGGCTTCCGGGGGTAATGCGGCGATGATGGCGCTCAGGAAAGCGGATCTGAATATGCTGATCGAGACCCAAAGACGGTCACATCAAATAAAGCGGAGCAAAGCAACCAAGGAGATGCCGATGTCGGGGTATGTCGCGGAATTCATGGACTGGGTCAGGGCCAAAAATCCGGGGGAAGCGGAGTACAGCCGGGCGATCGAGGGACTGGCCGAGTCTGTGGCCCCGGTCATGGAGAGACATCCGGAGTATCATCGCGCCCGCATTCTGGAGCGCCTGGTGGAGCCGGAGCGGGCCATCATGTTCCGCATCCCCTGGACCGACGACAACGGGACGACGCAGGTCAACCGCGGATATCGGGTCGAAATGAACAGCGCCATCGGCCCCTATGCCGGGGGACTGCGGTTTCATCCGACCGTCTCTTTGGAGATCGTGAAGTATTTGGCCTTCGAGCAGGTTTTTCGCAACAGTCTGACCACTCTGCCGATGGGGGGCGCACACGGCGGCGCCGATTTCGATCCGAAGGGGAAGAGCGATGATGAAGTGATGCGGTTTTGCACGTCGTTCATGATCGGCCTGTTTCCTCATCTGGGCGCACACACGGATATCCTGGGATCGGATATCGGTGTCGGCAGTCGCGAGATCGGCTACCTTTTCGGCGCCTATCGGAAATTGCGGAATGAATTTACCGGGGTGTTGACCGGCAAGGGAACGGCCTGGAGCGGGTCGCTGGTTCGTCCGGAGGCGACCGGGTACGGGGCCGTGTATTTTGCCGCCGAGATGCTGGCCACCCGGGGCGAAACGCTGGAAGGGAAAACTTGTCTGGTTTCGGGATCCGGGAGGGTCGCGCAGTCGGCCATCGAGAAGATCATCGACCTGGGCGGGCGGGCCGTCTCGTTCTCGGACGCCAACGGATATATCCATGATCCGTCTGGAATCGACCGAAACAAGCTGGCTTTCGTTAAGGATTTGAGGAGCCATCAGCGGGGCGATATTCGCGCCTACGGCGAGAAGTATCCCGAAGCTTCCTATGTCGCGTTCGACAGCAATCAGTCCTGCAGTCCGTTATTGAATCATAAAGGCCATTGCGCGTTCCCGGCGGCGACCCAGTATGAAATCAACGCCGCCGACGCCGCCAACCTGGTGAAAAACGGCGTCCGCGTCGTTTCCGAAGGAGCGACCATGCCGACCTCGCCGGAGGCGGTCCGCCTGTTTCTGGAAAATCGAATCCTGTACGGCCCGGCCAAGGCCGCCAGCGCCGGCGGGGCGGCGGTGGCCGGGTTGGAGATGTCGCAGAACAGCATGCGCTATTCCTGGACGCGCGAGGAGGTCGACAACAAACTGCACGGCATCATGAAGCATATCCACAAGGCCTGTCTGGAGGCGTCCGAATCCTACGGCGCGGCCGGTGACTATGTCGTGGGCGCCGACATTGCCGCTTTTATTAAAGTGGCCGACGCCATGATCGCCCAAGGTCTGCACGGGTAGGCATGGGATCCTCGACCGTCTTTTCTCTGTCATCATCTCCAGCACCCGGCCGTGAGTCCATAGAATGGACGACGAAACTCCACATTTGCCTTGACAATCACCCCCTCTCTTCGCTTAGATACCGCAGGGTCGGCATAACTATTCGACAACCGCAGTGGGACTGCCTAGTTAAGGAGGACTGTCATGGAGAGAGCAACCTTCGGCGCCTTCCTGATTATTCTGGCCATGTCGGCATGGACATCCGCCGATGAGCCGGCGCCGCCGCTGACGGCGGTTAACGTCCATTCTTTGGGACCGTAACAGCTCGGGACGCTCCCGCCGGTGATCGCCCCGCCGGATAATCCGCAGACATCGGCCAAGATTTTGTTGGGCAAGAAACTGTATTTCGACACCCGGCTGTCGGCCGACAACAGCGTCAGCTGCGCCACCTGTCACGACCCGGCTCTGGGGTGGTCGGATGCCGGCCCGACCAGCAAGGGAATCAAAAGCCAGCTGGGCGGACGACGGGCGCCGCCGGTATCCAATGCCGCCTATGCCCCGCTGCAGTTCTGGGACGGCCGTGCCCCCAGCCTGGAAGAGCAGGCCAAGGGGCCGATTGTCAATCCGATTGAGATGGGCAACACGCATCAGGTGATGATTAACACCCTCAGCGGCATTAAGGGATACGAGGATGAATTCAAAACGGTGTTCGGATCATCGCCGATAACTCTGGACCAAGTCGCGCAGGCGATCGCCGCTTATGAGCGGACCGTGGTCACCACCGATTCTCCTTTCGACCGGTATGTCCGGGGCGATCAGACCGCCCTGACCTGTGTGGAAAAGAAGGGGCTGGAAATCTTCAACGGCAAGGGACATTGCACCGCCTGTCACTGGGGCGGATATTTCAGCGACGGCCGGTTCCATAACCTTGGCGTTGCCCCGGCTCCGGGAGCCAATCCGGACGAAGGGCGGTACGCCGTCACCAAGAACCCTGCCGACATGGGGGCGTTCAAGACGCCGACGGTGCGCGACGCCGCCAAACGGGCGCCGTTCATGCACAACGGCACCGAGAAAGACCTCATGGCGGTGATCCGGCTGTACGATCGCGGCGGCGGGCCGGACGGGTCCAACCTCGACCCGTTGATGGTTCCACTGGGGCTGTCCCAGAAAGAGATGACGGCCCTGGAAGCGTTCATGAAGCGCGCCACGGTGAGCCTGAACCCCGGGGTGGCCGACGAAAAACCGGTCCCGGCCTCGGAATTTCCGGAATAAAGGAGCCGACCATGAAAAAGATTATTGTCGTTTCCGTCGTTCTGGCCGGCCTGTTGTTGACCCTGCCGGAAACCGGCTCGGCCATCCCCGCATTCGCCCGGAAGTACGGATTCAACTGCAACATGTGTCACACCGCCTTCACCAGGCTGAACGATTTCGGCCAGCGTTTCCGCCAGCACGGGTATCAGATTCCGGGGCAGGAAGGGCATGAAAAGAACGTCTTTGCCACTCCTTTCCCCCTGGCGGTGCGGACTTCGATGGGGCTGGTGGTGGGAGGCAACGATTCGACCACGACGTCGAGTTTCAATATCAATGGCCTGGATGTCCTGGCGGCGGGAGTTTTACATAAGAACATATCGTTCCTGATGATTTACACGCCGCGGCTGGACGAGCCGGCGGGGGATTACACCGGTGCCGCCGACGGCGCCAATCCCGGCCAGCTTGGCGCGCTGGAGGCGGCCAACGTGGTATTCAGCAATCTCATCCCGGAGAAGCTGAACATCCGGGTCGGGCGATTCGAACCGGCGTATCACCCCCTCAGTTCCAAGCGCACCTATTACCTGGCCTCTCCATACGAAATCTATGCGTATGGCAGCGACGGCAACCGGTTTGGCTTCGATGACAACCAGTTGGGGATCGAGGCGACCGGCGATTTCCGGGCCGGATTCCATTATGCCGCCGGCGTGGTCAATGGCAACGGCGCCAATCCGGACAACAACAAATACAAGGACCTCTACCTGGCCATGCATCAGGTGTTCGGGCGCGGAGAGGGTCAGAGCGCCGGACAGCGGGTCGGGGTCTTCGGATATTATGGCTGGCAGCCAACTGTCTTCGACAGCCTGACCGGCCCGATGGGGGAAAACGAGGGGGGCGGCAACAAACCGTTTTACCGGCTCGGCGGGGAGGTGAGCCTGAACTGGCGGACCTTGAACCTCCGGGCGCTGCTGATGCAGGGGGTCGATGATCAGGCCCTGAATCCAATCGATACGGCCGATGATTACGAGTTCACCGGCGGCATTATCGAACTGGATTGGGCCGGATTATACAACAACCGGCTGATCGCTTCGGCCATGGTCAACTGGGTGAATCCTCCCTGCGGCGATGACGACAAGCAGGTCTTGGCCTATTCGGCTGTGCTCCGCTACAACCTCGGCGACTGGACGGCGGTTAACGTCGCTCTTCATGCCGAGTACCTTCATCGGGAGGTCGGTCAGGACAATCCGTTCAAAGATGATATCGTCGCTTTGATGCTTGATTTCGCGCTGTAGACAATAGGAAGGTCTGGCGTCGTAATCGAACGGCCGGGTCAAACGACCCGGCCGTTTTTCGCGTCGGTTCCCCCCGCAACCTGGATTGGACGGAGTATAATTTCGTCGCCCACTCGTGCGCGTTATCTGGGGTTTGTTGAAGACCCCTGTGGCGACAGCAAACACGGGCCAAGAGATGATTTTGACAGAGGGGAGAACTCCCGGCAGATGTGGAGAGGTTGTCCCATTAGATGCGGCGATGTGCCCCTGGAGATTGCCTTCCCGGAAATCGCACATATCATCACATTGTAAGCCATTGAAAGACTGCAGGGTCATCGCCGCCGCAGAAGCGCCGTCGGCTAAGGACCTTGCAGAACGGCCAAAACCGGCTTGTGGGACAGCCTCTGGACATCTGCCGGGCACAAGAACTTTTCGACCGGCCCTCAGGCCAGAGTGGCATCAAGGGTGATCTGCACGCCGGTCAACGCCCGTGACACCGGGCAACCGGCCTTGGCTTCATTGGCGAGTTTGAGAAATGTCTCCTTGTCGATGCCGGGAACATGACCTTCGGTAATCAGTTCGATCCTGGTGATGGTAAACCCATCGCCGACCTTATCGATATGCACCTTGGCCTCGGTTATGATACTTTTCGGATTAAAGCCGGCCTTGCCCAGTATCGCCGAGAAGGCCATCGAGAAACACCCGGCATGGGCCGCGCCGATCAGTTCCTCGGGGTTGGTCCCCTTGGACTCCTCGAAACGGGAGCCGAACGAATAATTGCCGTGAAACGCGCCGCTCCCCAGCGCTACGCGTCCTTTCCCTTTCATCAGGTCGCCTTCCCAGACCGCTTCCGCTTTCCGTACCGGCATTACAACCTCCTTACACTGTACGTGACTATTCCTCATGAATCCTTATATATTACGCAGACATTGTCATCAATGTTTGGACAATCGTGACGGGTGACGCGGGGAACACTTGCCCGCGCGGTCGGTATAATAGACACCACTGAAAAGGAGCCGCTATGACATCGCCACGCGTGACTCATTTTCTGGTCTGGACCATGATGGGCGCACTCGCCTTCTCCGCACGGGCGTTTGATTCGCCTGAAGCCGTCATCACCGCCTATGTCAAGGCCCTGGAGGAAGCACGCTGGGACGACGCCGAACTATGCTGGGATACCCGTACCGTTGAGCGATCGCATCGTCTGGGGATCGCCTATACCGATGTTCCGATCAAGCTCGATTGCGCCTCTCCCCTCCCGGCGGCGTTGATGAACATGTCGCCGCAGACGGCATCGGCCGGGGAGGAATTGTCATGGACGGTATCGGCCGAGGACGTAACCGCCGACCGCGACACGATGCGATTCACCGTCTGGCTGGTATCGAAAACGGACGATCCGGCAACGGCATATTACACTGAAAAGACCTCGCGCGGGTGGCGACTGACGTCTCCCCTCTACTATTACTCGCGTGGTTGGAAGGTCCGCCAGACCGAGTATGTCGATGTGTATTACGCCGATGAGAGCCTAGTGAACGACCACGCCTGTTTGGCGATGGATGGTGTCATTGAAACGGTCGGCGCAAAATTGGGACTGACGCCGGATGATTTCGCCGCGCTGAGACAAGAACGAATCGATTATTTCCTCGGTTCCGGTGATGACATGCGCCGGATGACCGGGTTCGAGACCCAGGGGATGGCCGATCTGCAGACCGACGCGGTCGTCTCCCGAAGCCTTCCGCACGAACATGAATTGACCCACCTGCTGGTCAATTACCGGCTGAAACGGCTGCCGCTGTACACGCTTCCGTTACTGCAGGAGGGCCTGGCCGCATACTGCGGGGGCCGGTGGAGCAAATCGCCGCAGGCGATCGCCTATCAGGGATGTATCACGCTGAGCAACGAGATCGGCCGCCTCGATGACCTGTTGACGCGGGCGGGATTTCTCGACCCGGCCGTTGGGGCCGAAGTGTCGTATCCGATCGCCGCCCTGTTTGCCGGTTTCCTGCTCGAACGATGGGGAATCGAGACATATCTGACGCTGTATGCGGCTCTGTCCGGTTCGGACGACCAGATCGGCTCGTTCGACGCCGGCCGGGTGAAGGCAACTATCGAGATGGTCTATGGCGTTTCCTGGGCGGATATGGCTTCCGGATTCGAACAGTATTGGAAACAGCTTCCCCTTCGGGGAGTCCTGCCGGATACGAGCCGCCCATCGGGACGGCCGGATTTCGGCATCGAAACTGCCGGGGTACGAGTATCCATCTGGAACGACACCGGCCTCGTCCATGTCGTCGTTGATCTTCCGGCCGAGGTCCATGAAGGGGTTCTCTTGATCCCCAGCGCCAGTCAAACGCGATCCTCAACCTACCGTAGTTGGCTGTTCGCCGAACGATTGCCGCGGGCGACGTACAGTGGCGATCATATCGGCATACGGTTTTCGGCCAGCGAGGCCGCCGTGTACGACTTCCTGACGAACAAACTGCTGGCCTCCTATATCGAAGCCTTATCCCCCCAACCGGGGTATCGTGATTCGGTGTCCGGAACGCTTCGTTTTGCGGTTGCCGCCGATCTGCTGCGTGATATCGACCTGGCCCGCGCGCGCTTGGTCGTCCCGTAACGGGAACATCCGGACTCGGGAATCCAATTGACGAGGCTTGGCGCCGTCTCTATATTGGCATCGTATGGAGACCTCCGCCGCCCGGTCCGACGGGACTGTCCTGTCGGCCGACAACCTGACCCGAACGGTCGCAACCGCCTCCGGCGACAAACGAATCATCGATTCCTTTTCCTTCCGCTTCGACCACCGCGGGCTGTATACTATCGTCGGCCCCTCCGGTTCCGGGAAGACCTCGCTTCTGCGCCTGTTTAACCGCCTCGACGAGAAAAGCGGTGGAGAGGTGCGTTTCCATGATCGTCCGATCGAGCAGTATCCGGTCACCCACCTGCGGCGGAAGATCGCGCTGGTGTTCCAGGTTCCCTATCTGTTTCCGGGGACGGTGGCGGAGAATTTGGCTTATTGCTGTCCGGTAAAAACGAATCCGGAGGAGGCTTTTTCCTCCCGGTATTTGCATCTCGTCGGACTGGAACCCGGCCTGGCCGGTCGGGACGCCGCCACGCTTTCGGTCGGCCAGCAGCAACGGGTGGCGCTGGCTCGTGCGCTGGTGCTGGAACCGGAGATCCTCTTGCTGGATGAGCCGACCTCGGCCCTGGACCCCGGCGCGGCCAAGACGATCGAGGACCTGATACTCAAGCTCAACCGAAGCCTCGGTTTAACCATCATCATGGTGACCCACAATTTCAGCCAGGCGCTGGCACTGGACGGCGTCTCGCTGGTGATGGTCGGCGGCGTGATGATCGAAACCGGGCGGTCGCGGGAACTGATGGCCCGGCCCGGTCACGACACCACCAGGCGATTCATCGCCGGAGACCTGCGATGATCGATATCGGATATACACAAGTCGCCGTCGCGGTAACTCTGATGGTGCTGGCCATTGTCCTTTCCCGCTGGCAGAGGTTGGGAACGGAAAAAGAACTGGCCATCGGCATCTTTCTTTCCTTTATCCAATTGGTGGCGGTCGGGTATGTGCTGGAGTTCATTTTCGGACTGGAAAGCGTCCCCGCCGTCCTGGCGGCGGTGACAGTGATGATCATCGTAGCCTCGTTCACCGCCGCCCGGCGGGCGGTGCATATCCCCCGGGCTTGGCTCTGGTCGTTTCTGTCGATCCTGACGGGGTCGGTGGTGACCCTGGGATTGATGCTGGCCGTCGCGGTGATCACCATGAAAGCCCAGTATGTCATTCCCCTGGCGGGAATGACCATCGGCAATTCCATGAACTGCGGCGCGCTGGTGATGGAACGGCTGCATTCGGATATCACCAGCAACCGTCCGGCGGTGGAAACGGCCCTGGCGCTGGGGAAAAACTGGCGCGAGGCCTCTCATCCGTTCTTCGTCAAGGCGGTCAAAGCCGGGATGATGCAGATGCTGAACTTCCTCAAGGTGGTCGGGATCGTCCAGTTGCCCGGGGCCATGACCGGCATGATCCTGGCCGGGGCCTCGCCGCTCAAAGCCGTGCTGATACAGGTGATCGTCGGGTACATGATCACGGCGGCGGTGACGGTGACCGGGATCATGGCCGCGCATCTGGCGATCCGCCGCATGTTCTCCCCCGCCGACCAATTAACCATCTGAGTCCTTCCGTAAACGGCCAGAATTCGATTGCATTTGCCGCCAAAAAGCGTATAATTGGGGCGCTTTCGTCCCGTCGGGACGACGGCCGTCCGGCCCGACGGGTTCCCTGGCCGGACCGCGGTTTATTGATATATTTGCGGAGAGGTGTCCGAGCTGGTCGAAGGAGCACGCCTGGAAAGTGTGTAGGGGTCAAAAGCCCCTCCTGGGTTCGAATCCCAGCCTCTCCGCCATAAACCGATCGACGGCACACATACAGATTCTTCACTATTCATAGCGTCTATTCGTCATCCCTTGCGTGGGCTGTCAGGCGACGGGAAAGGAGTCGAAGATGAAGTGGCAGGGCAGACGAACCAGCGATAATGTCGAAGACCGGCGGGGAATCAGCGGGAAAGGCATGGCGGTCGGCGGCGGGGTGGGGGGTATTCTCATCGTGCTGCTCTTCATGATTCTCGGCGGCAATCCCGACGAGATCATGCAATCGGTCCAGCAGCCCGGACTGGACGCCTCGCTGGGGATGACCCAGCCGCTCAGCGAACAGGAACGGCAGGAAGGCGAATTCGTCGGGGTTATCCTGGCCGAGACCGAGGACGTCTGGCACCGCATCTTCCAGCAGAATGGTTCGACGTATCGCGAACCCAGACTGGTTCTCTTCACGGACCAGATATCCTCCGCCTGCGGATATGCCGGCGGCGCCTCGGGGCCGTTTTATTGCCCGGGGGATGAGCGGGTGTATATCGATCTCGGTTTCTTCAAGGAAATGCAGACGCAGCTCGGCGCGAGCGGCGATTTCGCCCTGGCCTATGTCATCGCCCACGAGGTCGGCCACCATGTCCAGACCCTGCTGGGAATCAATGACGACGTGATGGCCCAGCGGGACCGCCTGAGCGAGGTGGAATTCAATCGGTTGATGGTCCGGATGGAACTGCAGGCCGATTTTCTCGCCGGCGTTTGGGCCCATCATGCCGAACGGACCGCCAATCTTCTCGAACAAGGAGACATCGAAGAAGGAATTAATGCCGCCGGGGCGGTCGGCGATGACCGGATTATGAAACAAACGCAGGGGTATGTCGTCCCGGATGCGTTCACCCACGGCACCTCGGAGCAGCGGGTCCGCTGGTTCCTGAAAGGATATCAGACCGGCGACATCAGCCAGGGAGACACGTTCAACGCCGACCGGTTGTAACCGCTTGTTGATTTCCATCGTCTCTCGGCGGCGGCAGGAATCGCCCCCTGTGCCGCCGTTTCCGTTCCCGGTTATTTTACCAGCACCATTTTCTTGACGGCGGCGGACTTTTCGGCTTCGAGACGATAGAGGTACATGCCTGAGGCCGCCTCCTCCCCGGTATCGTCGCGGCCGTCCCAGACAACGGAGTGCTCGCCGGCATCCTGCGGACCATCGACCAGAACAGCGACTCGCTGCCCCAAAACATCATACACGGTCAACAGAACATCCCCTCCCCGCGGCAAAGCGTACCGGATGGTCGTACACGGGTTAAACGGGTTGGGGTAGTTCTGTTCGAGGGCGAAAACGGCTGGAACAGCGGGGAGGTCAGGGTTGACGTCTTCGGGTACTTCCGGCTCGCTCAGGGTATCGCTGTCACCGTCATCGGTTTCCTCCGGATCGTCCTCGCTTTCGTCATCGGAATCCTCATCGGAGTCATCCCCGTCATCGTATCCCAATTCCTCGTCATCGATTCCGATATCGAAATCGATGAGGCCTTCCAACAGGGTGGCCAGGTCCTCCGCCTCATCGCCGGATTCCTCCGCGTCGATTTCATCGTCCGGTGCATCGGATTCGGGCGTCGGGGCATCATCGGCGTCACCGTCGATGGGCTTCGGTTCGAGACAGTCGTGACCGGCGTCTGCCGAAAACGCTTGATTGGGGGAACGAGTATCGGCATCGGTCGAAAACGGCCCAACCGGGTCATCCAGTTCGGCGCGGTCCACCATCGGCAATCTTCGGAGGGCCGCGAGCACGGCCGGGACATCAGTTGATGCCGGCAGTTCGAGCAGATAGATCGGCCCCGTCAGATCGGGTTGGACGACGACGGAAAAGTCATCAAGAAGTTCATCCCCGAAGAGAGCGTCTGGAGAATCCTGTCGGTCACCCTTACCCTCTATGTCGACGGCACTGATACCGTCGGTGTATTTGGCGGAGATAGCCTGGTCGAACGCGGGGGCCAATGTAATGATGATGCGGGGCGTCGGGGAGGATTTTTCCGCACCCGCCGCCGTCCCGATGGCGACTCCGCCGACGATGGTCAGGCAGGTCGCGAACGGCACCGCCAGAGCGGTCCGGATAATTGTGGAACGAGTATTCATGACAACAGCCCTCCTGCATGGACCGGTGGAAGACTGTTCTTCCGATCGGCCACCAAACCGGCGGTGATTGCCCTGTGGGGTGATGGGCGCGGCGCCTTTTGTGCCTGCCACTAGTAAGACGCCGGGAGCGGGAGTTTGTTTAGTGCGGCGGCATCATCATGAACATCAAAACGACGGATGGACCGAATCGCCATCCGGATTCCCGCGTGTGCGTATAGACCGCGGGTGCGTCCATCCGGACGGCGGCAACGTAAAACCTATGGCCGCCAGACGGGGTAGGCGTATTCTCCGTCTTGTGCCAGCTTTCGTATCCCCTTTCCTTCGGCGGATAATACATACAGATAATGTTTGGTTTCGTTCAAGTCATTGCTGATGAACAGCAGCCATCGGCCGTCCGGCGAAGGATCCAACTGCGTCCAGGTGACATCGAAACGAAGTTTCTTGTACAGCACGGAGGGTTTTTCGTCGTCTGCGGAAAACGAGCTGACCTGAAACGCCCCGGCGGAGGAGCCGGTGGGATTGACGCTGCTTTGATCGCCGATCTGTTTGGTCCCCGTCCCGGTCAGACAGAACACCATCCGGCCGTCCGCTGACCAGAGGAGGTCGCTTGCGGCGCCGGGAAGTTTCGCCTCGCGGGCGATTTCCCGCCGCTCGGTATCGATCAGGTAGAGTTTGTTCCAATCGCCCAAGGCGATAATCGTCCCCGCGGGCGACGCCGCGAGGCAATCGAATTCCTTTTTCGGCAGGACCGTTTCGCCCGCTGCAAACAGGTCACGAGACTCGCCGTTGGCCGGGTCGTATAGGAGAAGGCGTTTGCCCTGCAGGTAGAGAATCCCGCCCGATTGGGGCCAGACGTCATAATCGCCGATGTCATCGGAGGCGACTATGGTTTCGGTCGTGGACGTCCCGAGATCGGTGAGATGTATTCCCTTGGTATCGAGAAAAGTGAGTCGGTTGCTGTCTATCCACACAGGCGGTTGCTGGGCGACATATTTGTCCTTGGCTCCCCGTTTGATCTCCGCATCGACCTCGGTCAACGTATCGATTTTCGATGCGGCGATATCATAGGAACAAAGCCTGATCGTAAACTCTGACAGGATCGGGACACCGTGGCCGCCGACCGCATAGAAGGCAATCTTCCGGCCGTCCGGCGACCAGCTTGGCGAGATGATGTTCCCCTCCGTTTTCACCAGCTCCGTGCGGTTGGAGCCATCGCCGCGCATGAGGATCAATGAATGATCATCGTGGACGCAGGCCAGTTGCAGCGTGGAATCGAGCGATTCCTTCGGCAGTTCCGACTTGGCGGCGGCAACGCCCCAAAGACAGGCCAAGGCCAGCGCTGCCAGAGTCCGAACCGATAGATTGGTTTTCATACGAATCTTCCCCGCGTTTGATACCCTCTCATCCGGAAGGTACATTCACGTCATGCCCGGGGCAAGCATAATCGGGGGGGGGGGGTGGGGTGGTTTCGAATCGGGACTCGAAAACCTTCGGCGCCGGTCGACCGACGGCGGATTCGGGAGGGTGACGAAAAGCGGTTGACAGCGGTGCGAGAACCGGTTACCTTATAAGCGCCGGGATATTCGAATCATCCGGCGACACGATATCATCGAGAGACTGCTATCCGAACCGACAACCCTTCACCGCGGGGTTTCAAATGATTTCAAAGATAGTGCTTGTGGGTTTATTGCTTCTGGGGGCATCGACGGTCATCGCCGATAACCATGTGTATATCGACGTGGTCCGGACGGGCGAGGACAAGAACGCCGATACGCTCTTCGTCGGCATGCATTACGAAGCCCGTAGCTTCATCAGAAACGACATGACGGTCCGCGAGATGCGGATCGCTCCGCGCTTCCGGGGCGGGATCGTCGGCAAGGACGAAGCCCTGGCCGGGCATTTCTGGGACTGGCTGGATGTCAACGGGTATGGGACGACCGAGTGCGTGACCGTAGAGCCGGACTGCCGGATGTATGATCCGGCCGACGTCTGGGACTCCCTGTTCGCCATCCTGGAGTTGAATATGAACGAGGATTCTCCCGATTCGCTGGGGATTCGCGGGGTGGCCAAGACGACCGGCTTGGCGGCCGGGGACGCTGAGCATATGATCTCGATTCATTTCACGCCGCGGATGCCCAACTACGGCATGGTTACGCTCTGGATCGACACGGCCCACGTCTCCCCCACCGGCGGATTGACGTTTTACGATATGGCCTGGACCCCGATTTACCCAACCTATTCTTCGCCGGGGGAATGGCCGATCGCCATCGTTTGCGGCGATGCCAACGGGGACGGGGCGGTCAATGTCGGCGATGCGGTGTATATCGTGAACTATGTGTTCCGCGGCGGGCCGGCGCCTGTTCCGATTCAGGCCGGAGACGCCAACGGCGACGGGAACGTGAACGTGGGAGACGCGGTGTACATCATCAATTTCGTCTTCCGCGGCGGCCCGGCGCCCATCTGCCCGTAGAGTCGGCGGGGTTGACTAAGGAACATATGGCGGGCTGGGCATCCCGGCCCCTGGTTTTTTTCGACGACGTGTCATCATGGGTGCTGAGGGGGCATATCTCGACCTCGGCAAGACATAAATAGAAATCAATCTCAGGCAAGGAGGACGGCCATGAAATTATTCATGCGGCTTTTGCTCTTGCTGGCAGTCGGTGTGGCGGTGTGTCCCATGGAGGAGACCGCCGCCGCAGAACCGGGGTCCCTGGCGGATTCGGCATATACCGCCATTGACCTGACATATATCACTCTCCCATCACCCTCCGGGGATCGAAAAGACGATGGTTTCCTGTCGGGGCGCGGGATCGAACCGTCC
>JAAZOE010000081.1 GCA_012797915.1 Candidatus Zixiibacteriota bacterium
CATATATATGGCGCCGGATTGTACTTTACCACCAACTCGGTGTTGATTTGGCACCATGCGCAGCAGATATCCAGAAGCCGTCCCAGACGTGGTAATGTTCCTGTGGAGATTACCTTTCCGGGGATCGCAAATATCATCAGATTGCAAGCCATTGAATAACTGCATGGTCATCGCCGCCGCCGCAAAAACGGCATCGGCCAAGGACCCTACAGAACTGCCAAAATCGGCTTGTGGGACAGCCTCTGGACATCTGCCGCGCACAGACATGGGGCCCCCTGTTTTTAAGCAAACGAAGCCAATTCTGGTCTTCTGCGCGGACCTAATCGCATGTGGTCGAAGATGATGTTTCCGCAGACCGGGCGCGGCCAAGTCGGGTTCGTTCCTCATAGCAAAGCCATTTTCGCGGCATTAAAGCCAATATGGTCATAAGCCATGCTCGAAAAATGTCATCCAAGGGCTTGCAAAAAGTGACGGGGGTCCGGGTAGGTGGGGATGTGCAATTGGCGGATTGCGCGTAACAAGGTACGCAACGGTTGGAGACACCCACCGTCCGCCAGTGGCGGAGCGTGGCACCCCATGACCTCATTCCGGGCAGAAGTGGATTCGCCGGAGGCGGAACGCGTATAGGCCGCTGTATAAAATGTAAACAGGGTAATTGTTTGATTCACTGTACTTTGCGCCGAGGGTGCGCGGGGGGAGTAAATTTATACAACCTGCCAGAAATATCTCGAATCGGGCGTCTGCCCCGCCGATAAACGAGTATACAAGATATAACCCAACAGGCGTTTTACAATCTGCCGCAGGGAGGCGACCATACGCGGAGGTAAGGCATGCGCAGACTTCTCGTGACGGCGTTTCTGGCGGTTATCCTCATGGCGCCCATAGCCCCGACGGCCCGGGCCGAGGTGACCGTCGGTGCGACCATCGGCGATGACGGCCTGAAGGAATTCCATCTGGCCATCGGCCGGCAGTACAATTATTCGGAAAAAGAGATCGTGGCCATTCAAAAGCGGAACATCCCGGAAGACGAACTGCCGGTCCTCTTTTGCATAGCCCGGCGGGCCCAGGTCTCCCCGATGACTATCGCCAAGCTTCGCCTCGGCGGACAGTCGTGGTGGGATATCACCATTCACTACGGCCTGTCGCCGGATCTGTTTTTCATACCCGTTGACGTCGATCCCGGCCCCCCCTACGGCCGGGCGTACGGGTATTACAAGGACAAGGATAAGCATCACTGGAAGACGGTCCGTCTGGAGGACGTCGAAATTATCAACCTGGTGAACCTGCGGTTCATCTGCGAACGGTATAAAAAGGCTCCGTCCGAGGTTATCCGGATGCGGGCCCGCGGTGACAATTTTGTCCGGATCCACGGCGAGGTGAAACGAGGCAAGGAGGCCAAGAAGGAATCGGCCCCGAACGCGGTCGTGGTCAACGAAAAGCGGGAAGGCAAGAAGCAGAGCCAGGGAAAGGGTCATAAGAAGTAGGTATCAGGCGGCCGGCGCGGGCGGGCTCCTTCCCCGCCCGCGGAGGCCGAAAAGTGAAAACGACGGCAAAGACCGTTACCGAAAGACGCGAAAAACGCTTGTGTAACATATTCCATTGGCGTATCCTTCGCCGGTACGATTGAACCCATTCGGAGTCGCCGCGCCATGGTATTGGTATGTGGAATCTGCGGCGCAGGGCAATCATCAGGATCGACCGCATCGATTTTTAAAGTCCTCGCCGCCGGAACCGGGATTGATGTCCGCAGATGTCCCTCGTGCGGGTTTGTCTACTGCACGGACTGCGGGGTCCTGCCCAAGGGAACCAAGGTGATTTTTTCCCATAATGCCGCCGCCCGGGTGGTTTGTCCCCGGTGTCACCCCGACGGTTTGCGGGCCGACGGCCGGATACCTGATTTCGACGAAACCGGCGCATTTGCCGGGTGGCGCCGCGGTTGACGGCCGGGGATCTTTCGGCCGGGATGTTCCCCTTCCCTGCCGGTTGATCCGCGTATTCCCTCCTCTCGAATTCCGAAAACTCTTTGCTTGGAGTTGGCGCGAAAATGTACTAAGTTACCGGCCAATGGCGGCCGCGAGGGACGTAGCCGGGCCGCTCATCGAACAGCGTGAGGACAGGTGTCATGCGAACCCGGTATACCATCGTCAATCGCAAGCTGGTCGCCGCCGATTCCGATTCCTGCGAAGTCACCATGTTCGTCAATCCCGACGAGATGGAACGGAAGTACCTGCTGGCCGATCTGAAACTGGACGAACACACTCTGGCTTCGGCCTTGGACCCGGATGAAATCTCCCGTATGGAGTTCGAACCGGAGCACGTGGCCGTCATTTTCAAACGGCCGAAGAATTACAGCGCCGAGGAGCAGTTTTTGTTCAAGGTCGGATCGGTCGGCGCCTACCTGTTCAAGGAACGGCTGGTGATCGTCACTGCCGACGACAGCGGACTAATCGAGGATATTCCCCAGATTCCGGCCTTTTCGCCCGGGGGCTTGATCCTGAAGATGATTTACCGGTCGATCGTCCATTTCCGCGAACACCTCAAGATCATTTCGCGCATTTCGGATGAACTGCAGAAGAAGATCAACACGGCGCTGGAGAACCGGCACCTGATCAATATGTTCACCCTGCAGACCAGTCTGGTCTATTACCTCAATTCGCTCAATTCCAACGGGGCGCTGCTGGAGAAACTGCGCAACAACGCGGCCAAGATCGGGCTGACCACCGAGGAGCTGGAAATCCTCGACGACACGCTGATCGAGAACAACCAGTGCATGAAGCAGGCGCAGATCTATTCCGACATTCTGGCCGGATTGATGGATGCGCGGGCCTCGATCGTGAGCAACAACCTCAACGTGCTGATGAAGACGCTGACGATCATCACCATCGCCATCATGACCCCGACGCTGGTGGTCAGCGCCTTTTCGATGAACGTCGGCATCCCCATGCAGCATCATCCCTACGCTTTCTGGATCATCATGGGCATGGCCTTATTGGCGATGTTCGGATTTCTGGCGTTTCTGCGCATCAAGCGGTGGTAGGGCGGGTGGCCCACGTCTTCAGACGTGGGGAACGGATGCCAGTATCAATCACATCAAAACGACCACAGTTGCGTGATCCCAGGTCTAAAGACCTGGGGCACCCGGGCTACTCCGGTGCGGACCGTTCAGGACCTCCATAAATATGTTATTATCGGCACTGCTCAGCCGTCGTCGCTTAAACCCACCCGTTGGGTGGGGTACCCGTATAAATAGTTTTGGCCGAATTGTTGCATGGTGCCATACGTCAATACATTGGCTCTTCACAATCAAGCGGGAACCCACCCCGCAGTAGCGGGGATGGGCCACCGGTCACCGGGCCAATGGATAATCAAGCAGGACAATCTACAAAACCCACCATGAATGGTGGGCCACCGGCCAATCAATAGTAAAATTTAGGGCAGGCGGGTCCAGAGCCAGACGGCGGCGACGATCAGGCTGGCGACGGTGACCGGGATCCCGACCCGGGCATGGTCGCGCCAGGAGATGCGGACGCCCAGGCGGGCGGCCTGGTCGATGACGATGATGTTGGCGATGGAGCCGACGACGATCAGGTTGCCGGCCAGGGTCGAGGAAACGGCCAAGATCGGACCGGCCAGCGGATGGGTGGCCGAGGGCAAAAGCAGCATCACCGCCGGGACGTTGGAAACCAGGTTGGAAAGGACGACGCTGAGGCCGAAGAGGGCGGTCGGGGTTTCCGGATCGAGACCCTGCATCCGTAACCAGCGCATGATTTCGGCCAGACAGCCCCATTCCTTCATGGTGTAATTGACCACGAAGAGACCCATGAACAGGACCAGCAGTTGCCAGTCGACCAGTCCCAGCATTTCGCGGGAACGCATCTTGCGCGAGCAAAGCAGGACGCCGGCGGCGCTGAGGGCCATCATCTCCCTCGGCCAGGGGGCGATGAGAAATCCGATTACCAGAGCGCCCAAAAGAATGAATCCCTTGGCCGTTTGCCGGAGGCTGTGGGGAGGCGTTTCGACGCGGATGGTCCGTCCGGGTTGTTCCCAGCGGCCGCGCCAGAGGATGGTTATGACCAGCCAGATAATCGCCAGGCCCAGAGCCGAGGGCAGGGCGGCCTCGGCCATGTACCGGGAGAAGGACAGGTGCAGTACCTGGCCGATGAGCATGTTCTGGGGATTGCCGATCAGGGTGACGGCGGACCCGATGTTGGCGGCGCAGGCCAGGGCCAGAAGATACGGTTTGGGGTCGAGGTTGCGCCGGAGACAGGCCTCAACCAGGACAGGCGTCATGGCCAGGCAGACGATATCATTAGCCAGGAGGGCCGACAGGATGGCGGTGACGGCGATGAGGATGGCCAGCAGGAGTCCGGGGGCCACGCGAAGAACGGCCAGACGGCGGACCAACTGGGAATAGAAGCCGCTCATTCGGAACTGGGCCGAGACGACCATGAGGGCGAACAACAGAAACAGCGTGGATTCATCCATGGCGGCGCCGAATTCGGCGGTGGTCATCCGTCCGGCGGCCACCAGCAGGATCGCCCCCAGAACCGCCACCCCGGTGCGGTCCAGGGCCAGTCCGGGCAGATGCCCCAGCATCATGCCGGTATAGACGATGATGAAGACGATCAACACGAGGGCATCCACTGCCGCCTCCGCTTCCGTATGGAGTACTCCCGAAAAGAAGATACCCCGGCCGCGGCGGCAGGCAAGTTTAACTTTTGGTCCGGAGCGGCCGTTTTCGATGGAACTCCTTTCCCTGGAGAGGGTTGCAATCTCCCCCCTGGGGGATCGCGAAGAAGGATGGGGGAATGGAACTCCAGGCGCCTAATTTGGACAAATATTATCCATTATTGATCGTATATTCTGACATGATTCGGAGAAACCCCGCAAGCCCTGGTAAGGAAGGAGGCAGCATGACCCGAAGCGGCTTTGTGGTTTTGGTGCTGGCCGCGATATGTCTGGCCGCGCCCCCGGCCGGCGCGTTCGTTTTTGTTCCTGCCAACCCAGTGGAAGACAATGGCGGACAGATATTGTCTCCATATCCGGCCCTTGGGGAGGGGAATTATCTTCTCAACGAATGGGAGCGGAGTTTTCCGGATGTTGGAATGGTTATCCCCAATGAGGGGTTCCACATGGCGAAACCTTCGGAGGCGTTCGTGTCGATTCGGTCGGTCCCCCCGCCGGTAGCCACGCCGGAGCCGGCGGCGGCCATGCTGTTCGGGCTCGGTTTGACGGGAACGGTCATTGTTGCCAGAAAACTTTTACGATAACCGCAGCACGTAGTACGCAGCCCATACCGGTGGGATTCCTCGTGAATCCCGCCGGTTTTTTGTGATATGGAAACGGCGTGGCAGAGCAGAAAAGACTTGTTAAAGAGGAAGAAAGCGATAAATTGGCGGCAACCGGCCCATTGAACCGGCCATGTTGACGGGCTGGAGACAGGGTCAAGGAGAAACTCGGAAACATCCGCCGGGCCGGACACGGAACATCGGAAAATCGAGAAACGGCAATGACTGAACCGAATGCATCCAACGCCGATTTGTCGGCTTTGCGTATCGACCGCTCCCGCAAGGGGAATCGCCCGGGGCAACGCAGCCGCTGGTGGCATTTGTTGTGGATATTGGTCCCGATCATCCTGTTTGTCGCCTACAAAGCGACGTTCACCAAAATCACGCCGGCGCTTCAGGTGCGCACCGGCACGGTGCAACTGCTGACCGGATCGGAGGCGGCTTCCGAACTGGTGGCCACGGGGTATGTAGTGGCCCAGGTCAAGGCGGCGGTGGCCTCCAAGGCGACCGGGCGGCTGCGGGTGTTGCGGGTCGAAGAGGGGGACAGCGTCAAATCCGGCGAGGTGCTGGCCGAGTTGGACAATGACGACATGCGGGCGGCGCTGGATGTGGCCCGCGCCGGTCTGAAAACCGCCCGGGCCGATTCGCTGCAAGCCGTCCAGAATCTTATGCGTCAGCAAAAACTGGCCAATTCCAAATTCGCCACGCAGGAAGTGCTGGAAGCGGCCACCGCGGGGTATTACCGCGCCATGGCCGAAGTCGAGGCGGCCAAGGCCAATATCGCCGCCGCCGAAGTGGCCCTGGAGAACACCATCATCCGCGCCCCGTTCGACGGCACGGTACTGACCAAGAACGCCGATGTCGGCGAGATGGTCGCCCCGTTCGCCTCATCGGCCTCGGCCAAGGGAGCCGTGGTGACCATGGCCGACATGAAATCGCTGGAGGTGGAGGCGGACGTCTCGGAATCCAACATCAACAAAGTAGTCGTCGGCCATCCGTGCGAAATCATCCTGGATGCCTACCCCGATCAGCGGTATCCCGGCCGGGTCAAGAAAATCATCCCCACCGCCGACCGAACCCGGGCGACGGTGATGACCAAGGTGGCCTTTACCGCCATCGACAGCCGGGTCCTGCCGGAGATGTCGGCGCGGGTGAATTTTCTTCCGCCGGCGGATACGACCGCGGCCGCGGCGCAACCGGTCACGGCCGCGCCGAGCGAGGCCCTGACGATGCGGGACGGCAAACAGATTGTATTTCGGGTGGTCAATGGCATCACCCGGGCGACGCCGGTCACGGTGGGCCGCAAGCTGGGGAATTTCACCGAGATAATCTCTGGCGTCGCCGTGGGGGATATCGTGGTCCTGACGCCACCGGGGGCGCTGGAATCGGGGCAGAAGATCGAATTGCCAACCAAGTAATGCGATAGGATATCGATATGGCCGACATTATTGTAACCGCCCGCAACCTTTCCAAATCGTATTATCGTGAATCGCTGGAAATACCGGTCTTGCACAACATCAATCTCGACATCCCCAACGGCCAGTTTCTGGCCCTGATGGGACCGTCGGGATCGGGCAAGACGACGCTGTTGAACCTTCTGGCCGGAATCGATCAGCCGACCACCGGGACGTTGACCGTGGCCGGCGAGGAGATGAGCCGGTTGAGCGACCGGGAGCTGGCCCGCTGGCGGGCGCGGCATATCGGATTTGTGTTTCAGTTCTACAACCTGATGCCGGTGTTGACGGCATATGAAAACGTCGAGCTGCCCCTGCTGTTGACGCATCTGTCCAAGAAGGAGCGGCGGCAGCATGTCGAGACGGCCCTGGGGATCGTCGGGTTGTCCGACCGGATGAGGCATTACCCACGGCAGTTGTCGGGCGGACAGGAACAGCGGGTGGCGATCGCGCGGGCGATCGTCTCCGATCCGACGCTGATATTGGCCGATGAACCGACCGGCGATCTGGACAAGCAGTCGGCCGAGGAGATCATGACTCTGCTGTCGCGGCTCAACGCGGAGTTCAAGAAGACGATCATCATGGTCACGCACGATCCCCGGGCGGCCGAGAAGGCCGGCCTGGTTCGTCACCTGGACAAAGGGGAGCTGGACGGATGAAGGTGTTCAAGCTGATCATCCGGAACGCCATGCGGCATCGCCTGCGGACGTTTTTGACCGTGCTGGGCCTGGCTCTGGCGGTGATGGCCTTCGGGTTGATCCGCACGCTGGTCGATGCCTGGTACGCCGGGGCGCGGATCGCTCCGCCCGATCGTCTGGTGACGCGGCACGCGGTCTCGTTTACGTTCACGCTGCCGTTGGCCTATCTGGAACAGATACAAAAAATCGACGGCGTGAGCGCGGTGACGCCGGCCGTCTGGTTCGGCGGCATTTATATCGACCCGAAGAATTTCTTCGGCAATTTCGCGGTCGATCCGGTGACGTATCTGGACATGTACAAGGAAATAATCGTCCAGCCGGAGGAATTGAAGGAGGTCCTGGCCGACCGCCGGGGAGCGATTGTCGGCCGGCGATTGGCTGATCGGTTCGGATGGAAGGTCGGCGACAAGGTGCCGCTGATCGGGACCATCTATCCGGGTAACTGGGAATTTACCATCCGGGCGATCTATCACGGCCGGGACAAGGATACCGACGAGACCGCGTTTCTGTTTCGATTCGATTACCTCGATGAAGTCATGAGAGAAACCGCCCCCGGCCGGGCGGGACAGGCCGGGTGGTTCGGGGTCAAGATCAACGACGCCAACCGGGCGGCCGAGATCGGCGCGGCCATCGACAGCCGCTTCAAGAACTCCTGGGCCGAGACCAAGACCGAGACGGAAAAGGAATTTGTCCTCGGATTCATCCAGATGGCCGACGTCTTGATCGCCGGACTGCGGATCATTTCGTACTTGATCATCGGCGTGATTCTGCTGGTGTTGGTCAACACCATGGTCATGACGGCGCGGGAGCGGATTTCGGAAAACGCTTTTTTGCGGGTGCTGGGCTTTCGGAACTTCCATTTGATCGGCCTGATTCTGGGCGAATCGCTGGCGATGGCTTGCGCCGGGGGGATCGCCGGGATGGGGCTTTTGGCCATGACCAGCCGACTGGTGGGACAGGCGCTCAGCATCTATTTACCCGGGTACTATGTGGGGCTGGAAACGTATGTCATCGTCGTCGCGGCGGCGGTCATTGTCGGGTGCTTGGCCTCGATTTTCCCGATCCAGCGGGCCGTGAGCATCAAAATCATCGATGGCCTGCGGGTGGTGGATTAGGCTCGGGATGAAGGGACGGATATGATTCCACTGGGATACACCATACGGAACATTCTGAAGCATAAAGTCACCACGACCATGACCATTCTGGGCGTGAGCCTGGTGGTGTTCGTCTTCGCCGCGGCGCAGATGCTGTCGTACGGTTTGAAATCGACGCTGGTTTCGACCGGATCGGATGATAACGCCATCGTCATCCGCAAGTCCTCGCAGTCGGAGGTGCAGTCGATCATCCTGCGCGATCAGGGGCAGATCGTCGGCACTTCGCCGGAAATCGCCCGCGCCGCCGACGGTTCGGCGCTCTACACCAACGAAATCTACGTGCTCATCAACCAGCCCAAGCGAGCCACCGGCGAACTGGCCAATATCGTCGTACGGGGGGTCACCCCCAAATCGCTGGAGCTTCGCCCGGCGGTCAAGCTGATCGCCGGCCGGATGTGGCAGGACGCCGGGTCGGAGGTGATTGCCGGCAAATCCGCGGCCGAGCGATACGCCGGCTGCGGTCTGGGGGAGAAGCTTCGTTTCGGCGCCCGCGAATGGACCGTCGTCGGGGTGTTCGACGCCCAGGGATCGGGATTCGACTCCGAGCTGTGGGGGGACGTCGTGCAGATTGCGGATGTTTTCCGGCGGCCGATTTATTCCTCGGTCACCTTCCGCATGGCCGACACGACCCAATTTGAGGCGATGAAGGCGCGGCTGGAGAACGATCGGCGGATGGAAGTTGATGTGTTCCGCGAGAAGGAATATTACGCCGCGCAGTCGCGGACGCTGGCCGGGTTCATCGGCATCGGCGGCACGATCGTCAGCATCATCTTCAGCCTGGGAGCCATCGTCGGGGCGATGATCACGATGTACGCCTCGGTGGCCAACCGGGTGCGGGAGATCGGGACGCTGCGGTCGCTGGGATTTTCGCGCCTGGCCATCCTGATCTCGTTTCTGATCGAGGCGATGGCGATCTCGTTGACCGGCGGCCTGCTGGGGATCGTGGGGGCGTCGTTTCTGGGGATGCTGCAGGTGGCCACCACCAACTGGGACACCTTTTCGCAGATCGCTTTCAATTTCCGCCTGTCGACGGCAATCGTGATCGCCGCGGTGGTTTTCGCGCTGGTGATGGGACTGGTCGGGGGATTTTTGCCCGCCGTTCGCGCCGCCCGGTTGAAGATTGTTGATTCCCTCCGCGCGGCGTAGGGAAACCAACGTCCGCCTGATGCGTTAGAACCATGTCCGAGGGCGATACTGCCGATAGGCTTCGCCGAATTGGGCCAGCAGGTTATCTTCCTCCAGCCGTCGCCACCAGAGGATGTTGGCGATCCCCGCCAGACCGGCGCATAGGCTGACGACGGCGCCGTGATACAGCGCCCAGCCGACGATCCAGAG